>JAKLIM010000436.1 GCA_022709605.1 Bacteroidota bacterium
AATATTTTAAACCTCTGAAACTATTAATAATAAAGAGTTTCAGAATAAATACCGGTTCAACAACCGGACACTAGTGATAATGAATATGTTTATGAATTTAAATTTTCGAAAAATGGTTGATTCCTGAAATGCTCAGGCAAATTATTATTAGTTTCTCCGGGGCCGATAGGAGGATCAGAAGCTAAAACTAATGCAATTTCGTTATCAAGAATTACTGTTTCAATTTTTGGAGCGTTGTATGTTTTCATTGCTGTTGTTTTTTTATTTTTTTCGAATCTATTTGATGATAACTTTTGTTGAATAAAACAGACCGTTTTCATTAACTTTTACCACATACACTCCTGCTTTGAATGTATTGTTAATGATTGTTTTGTCAGATGTTGCAAATCCATTGGTCATTTTTTGTCCAACTGCATTGTAAATTGTATAATAAGATTTTTCAGGAGCAAGAATAATTATTTGATTTGCTTGATTTACAAATGCCTGAACCTTATTTTTAAATGCATTTTTAACATCAGTTGTAGTACCCGGTGCCCGGAAAATTAAACTAAAACGATTTGTTGATGGAGTAGTTACCTGCGAACTGAAGCTGTATTCACCGCCTTCGCTGAGTTCAGTTTCTACAGTTGGATTTTGTTTGTCAATCAGTAATATTTTTGTTCCGACTTCAAAGTTTGACATTTCGGTAGATTTCAAGGTGAAATTGTTGATCTGACCGGTTGCAAAACCAATCGGAATTTCAATATCGTTTTGTATTTCATTCAAGCCATTTATCACTAACTTTTCGTCGCCTGCCAACGTATAAATTTCAGGAACTGACGGTGAGTTGTTTAACATTTTTGGTGAATCAAATCGATCGAAATCATTTGAAGCATTTGTTGAGAAATAAAGAACTGTTTCATCAGAATTATCGCCATTGGAAACCAGAAGCCGAAGCAGACTAATTTCACTTTTTTTCGGTGCTTTAAATGTATTGTTCTGTATATCGTTATGATCACGCATGGCATTGGTAACAATAAATTCAGAGGTTGAAGGATTCTCAATCAATCGAACCCAATATGCTTGCATTGGTGGAATATATTTAGTTATAGTTGTATTAGCATCATTTGCCACAATTACCGGATTAGAGGGTGTAGCCACATTCACAGTTGCAAATGTATAACCAACTCCGGTTGTCTTTTTAGTTCGAAACCAAAGTGTTGGTAAAACATTAGTATTTGCAGTAGCCACTTTTGACCAATCTAAATACGAAGGATAAGGATTTCCTACGAGATTGAAACCCGCCTGAGCTGTTCCTGTACGACTTAGTGGGAGAGTAACATTTCCTGAATTTAATAAACCGCTAAAGTTAACAGTACCAGTCGTACCATGTCCGACTAAAGCTGCTTGAACATAACCTTTTCCTTGAACAAGATTATCCGAAGTAATTTTATTCCATTTTTTAGTTACTTCATTAAATGTAATAACCGAATCGCCTCTGTTTAATACTGAATATGGCGCAGCTAAAACAGGCGAACTTGCATACCAGTTACGACCGGCTTCAACAAATTGCTGCACTGAACCATTTATAGTAGGTACATTGTAATCATCTATTAAAGTTGCAGTACCTGTGGCATCACTATTTAGCGTTATCGAATTGGCTGTGAGTGTTTTTCCGGTATTAATGGTGAGTTTTGCTCCAGGCTGTAAAGTTAGTAATGACGTTGTCACATTTTCAGTTATAGATATTGATTGGTCGCTTTGAATATTTATTAAATCGGTATTTACAGGAGGTGGGATTGAAGTTGGAGTCCAATTTACATTATCAGTCGATGTTTCCCACAACGCTGAACTATTCCAGTCTCCTGAACCTGTTGAACGATACAAATCAGGAGTTTTGCCAAAAATTTTAAATTCCCAAATGGAATGACCATAAATCAAATTGCGAGCAGTTCCGGTAAGGCGAATATAACGGCCCAAAATATTCAAATCATACATTCTATCTGTTCTCGGCATATTGGGCATATTTGTTTTTGTAATAATTGTTGTCCAATTAGTTTCATCAGTAGATGTTTCAATAAAATAATCTTTTGAATTAGCGCCTTCCCAAACAATAAATATGTCTGTGATGAATTTCATTGAACCGAGATCAATTTCAATCCATTGTGGATCTGAAGAAGCACTTTCCCAACGGGTTCCTCCATTATTGTCGATAGCGGCAGTTGCATCACCCGAAGATGCTGTAGCTGTTTTTCCAATTGATAAATTACTATTTGAAGGAATTACATCAATTGTAGTCGTTTTTGTTATACTTGTATTTGTAGCATTGATGGTATAAAGTCCTTTAGTTGTTGACGAAAATAATCCGGTAGCATCAATAGATGCACCAATACCATCAACCAACCAATCTGTTGCATTTGTCAGCACAATTGGATTGCCAATTTGATCCAAACCACTCACAGTAAATTGTTGTGTGTTGCCTAAAGTTATGGTTGAATTTGCAGGTGTTATAACCAGGGATGTTAATTCAGGAGTCACAGGAGGATATACCTCAAATTCCCAAATAGAATAACCCCAAACTGAAGTTCTTGCAGTACCATTCATTTTTATATATCTACAGCTAATATCTAAATCATTAATATTGTCTGTTCGTTCGCCAAATGTTTTATCGGTGTAAAACAAATCGCCGTTGAAAGTACTTCCATCACTCGAAAAACTGATAGAATAATCTTTTGCATTTGCATTTTCCCAAAAGAGTTTTATAGCGCCTACTGGTTTAACTTCACCTAAATCCACTATTATCCACTGTGGATCAGTTGATTCACTTTCCCAGCGCGTACCCACATTATTATCAACAGCAAAAGCCGCATTTCCGCTCGAAGCATTAGCTGTTAATCCAGAATATTTTTGACCATAAGAAAAAATTGAAATGGTCAC
>JAKLIM010000437.1 GCA_022709605.1 Bacteroidota bacterium
GGACTTACAAACGAACCTTTTTGCTCTACATGAGTACCTAACACTTCGCGCAACGCTTCGTGCAACAAATGCGTAGCAGAGTGATTGCATTCGGTAGCTTTCCGTTTTACAATATCAATGGTAGCTGTAAATGTTACAGTTACATCTATTGGAAGTAATTTGGCAATATGAACTGCTAAGTTATTTTCCTTTTTAGTGTCAAGAATTTCAATTTTTTCATTGTCGAAAACCAATGTTCCACTGTCGCCAACCTGTCCGCCCATTTCGGCATAGAAAGGAGTTTTGGAAAGAACCAACTGATAATATTCCTGATTCTTCTGTTTTACTTTGCGGTAGCGCAGAATTTCGGTATCGGCTTCAGTAAAATCATAACCCACAAAATCGCTTACACCTTCACGAACCGTTACCCAGTCACCGGTTTCAACTGCAGCAGCATTGCGTGCACGATCTTTTTGTTTCTGCATTTCTGCATTAAACTCTTCGATATTTACAGTAAAATCGTTTTCACGCAAAATCAATTCAGTCAAATCCAATGGAAATCCAAAAGTATCGTAAAGTGTAAAGGCCACTTTTCCTTCTATCTCAGTTTTAGCTGCATTTTTTGAATCAGCCATCACTTTATCCAACAATTTAATTCCGGTCTCCAATGTACGCAAAAAAGATTCTTCCTCTTCCTTAATCACTTTTTCAATCAATGATTTTTGAGCAATAAGTTCAGGGTAAGCTTTGCCCATTACTTCGCCCAACACATTGATCAGCTTATACATAAATGCCGAACGCTGACCGAGGAAAGTATAACCGTAACGCACTGCACGACGTAAAATTCGACGAATCACATAACCGGCTTTCGCATTCGAAGGTAACTGACCGTCAGTAATAGAGAATGCGATAGTACGGATATGATCGGCAATAACGCGCATGGCGATATCCATTTTGTCATTTTTGCCATATTCTGCACCACATACACGACCGATTTCGGCAATGATGGGTGTGAAAACGTCAGTATCGTAATTTGACAGTACGCCTTGCATGGCCATGCACAAACGTTCGAAGCCCATACCGGTATCAATTACCTTCGCAGGAAGTCCTTCGAGCGTGCCATCGGCTTTGCGATTGTATTGCATGAACACGTTGTTCCAAATTTCAATCACTTGCGGGTGACTTTCATTTACCAATGTCAAACCGTCAACCTTAGCACGGTCTTCGTTGGTACGAATATCGATGTGAATTTCGGAGCATGGACCGCAAGGACCTGTGTCGCCCATTTCCCAGAAATTATCTTTTTTATTTCCGTTGATAATGCGATCTTTTGGCAGAAATTGTTCCCAAATGGCTGCAGCTTCATCGTCACGATCCAATCCTTCGGGTGCATACCCTTCAAAAACAGTTACGTACAAACGGTCTTTATCGAGTTTCAACACGTCAGTGAGGTATTCCCAAGCCCATTCGATGGCTTCTTTTTTAAAATAATCGCCAAACGACCAGTTCCCCAACATTTCGAACATGGTGTGGTGATACGTGTCGTGACCAACTTCTTCCAAATCGTTGTGTTTACCGCTTACGCGCAAACATTTTTGCGAATCAACAATACGGGCATATTTAATGGGATCATTACCCAGAATAATATTTTTGAACTGATTCATTCCCGCGTTGGTAAACATCAAAGTAGGATCATCTTTGATGACCATAGGTGCCGACGAAACAATTTTGTGATCTTTCGATGCAAAAAAATCGAGAAAAGATTGGCGAATTTCCTGTGAAGTCATATTGTTTATAAATATTTTTATTAGCTTGGCGTTTTTTACTTCGTGTTATTTAAACATTGTGTGTTTATAGCTCCGCATTTTGTTGTTTAACTTCTTTTATTAACTCCTTAAGCGCAAATATCTGTATTTAGGGTTAATAATCTCAAATAAAGACTGCAAAAGTAGTTCAAATTTATTATTTTTGCATAAAAAGTAGTTGTAAAAGTTTAGCTTTGTATTCGATTTTTTTGATTAAAAAAATATCAGATCATAGATAATGAAATATTTTTACAATCTATCATTCTAATCTTCAGAGATTTGTAGGATCATAATATGGCTAAAAAACTAAAATTCCATTTCAATCCGGACACATTAAATTACGAACCTGTCATACAATCGTTGGCTCATAAAGTGCGACGGCTGTTAATTCATTTGTTTTCTGGCGCGTCGTTGGGAGGAATATTTTTTTTAATTTTTGTTTCTACTATACAATCGCCTCAGGAAAAACAGCTTAGTGTTGAAAAAAGCCGTATGCAGGCTCAATACAGGGTTCTCGAAAGACAATTTGATGAAGCTCAGGAAGTATTGACCGATTTACAACAACGGGATGACAACATGTACAGAGTTGTATTTCAGGCCGATCCAATACCATTGGAACTAAGAAAATCTACAGCAGCCAATACCGATTATTACAATCAGTTATTAAAAATGACGAATTCAGAAATTGTAGTCTCGACATCAAGAAAAATGGCTGAAATAAAAAAACAACTTTATATACAATCCAAATCTTATGACGATCTGATACTTCTTGTTAAAAACAAAGAGGCCATGCTCGAATGCATACCTTCAATACAACCTGTTTTGAATAAAGATCTAACACGTATGGCTTCGGGTTTTGGTTGGCGAATTGATCCGGTGTATCGAACCCGCCGATTTCATGAAGGTATGGATTTTACAGCACCAACCGGTACAGATATTTTTGCAACGGGTAATGGCACAGTCATTAGTTCAGGCTGGCAACAAGGCTATGGAAATTGCGTTGAAATTAATCATGGTTTCGGATATTTGACCCGCTACGGGCACATGAATGCTATAAAAGCACGCGTAGGTCAGAAAGTAAAACGTGGAGACGTTATCGGATTAGTCGGAAGTACCGGAAAATCGACC
>JAKLIM010000438.1 GCA_022709605.1 Bacteroidota bacterium
TTATCCCTCACTTTGCACCACCACCCTGTAAGTCCATATCAAAGATTTCGTTGTTCATCACAAGGCTTTGACCGAAGCCATAAGCCTCTTTAAAGTCCCGATAAGATATTCCTATGTTATTTTCCAACACCTCCGGCACACCCTTTTTCTTATTACTCGGATTATTGGTATCATAATACAGTCCAAGCAACATACATTGCAGGTAGCTTTCCTTCGGATCATAAGCCCGCCTGTGGTACACAAAGGCTATTGGTGCTTGCGTTGTTGTTTCGTCACCGTCTTTGTCTTTGGTCTTAATACACTTATCCCAAATGGTTGAAGCCATAAATGATTTACCAACATCGTTGAGTACAGGGTCTGTACCCTGATAGTACCTATTACGCCACCCATAGTCAGGTCTTTTGACTATACAGGTTGACACATTGGGGTCGTCATCTTCGCAAGGCACAAACCTTGCATCTGTTATCTTAAATGGCGTATAAGCATTTTCTAATGGTGCGTTATAGTCGTACACGGGTTCAAAGTACCCATACACAGGTCTTTTATCTTCGGGTAGGTTGCGTATCTTTTTCAAGTTATCCTCTACGATACTCTTTGGCACAAGTCTATTATTGCTCATGCCGAACATATCAATAGGTCTTGACGGATAGTGCATATTAAAGATAACACTCCTGTCGCCCTCCGAATTTATCCCTGCGGTGTTTTTACTGTTCCCCATCATATACGCCTTGTATTCCCCCTCGTATATCTCTGGGGTACACCTACAATGCCACGAAAAGAATAACGGAATAAACACGCCAGCCTTGTATTCTTTCTGCTTCCACAGTTCTACGGTGCTTTGCCAAAACTGCTGAAAGGCTCTTTTACCTGTATTGCTTGACACCCCAGTACCCCAGGCGATAAGCTGTCTAACTAACTGTAAATCACCGTTTTGGTGTTTATCCACATACAGCGTTGGTCGTGTTTCAAAGAGTATGTCTATTAAATCAGGCACTTCACCAATTTCATCTATCAACGTCATCTGTGGCGCACCACCGTTGATAGCGGTTGGGCTTGGTGCAACCTTTTCACATTTACTGTTCGGATAACCGTAGTTACCCTTACCAATCTTTTCGCCTAAATGGAACGCATTAATACTATCGCCTACTACTTTAGGTTTCATCCAATCCGGCAAATGCTGAAACGGAAATTTGAATTTGTCGTTAAGAATTTCTGTACCCTTTTCATCAGACACCGTTACAAACTTCATATAGTAGTTGTAACGAGTGATTAGCCTTTTGACAAGGAATATCCCTATTGTCGTGGTGGCAAATATCTGTCGTGGTTTACCGCACAATATACAGTACCCACAGTCTATAAGATAATACAATAATGCGTTATGTTCTTTTGACTTGTATTTCAACAACCCACTATCCTCACTACCCTCTTTGATAAAGGCGTATTTCTCTGCAAAGTATAGGGTGTTTTCGTCTATCCTTCGCATTTCCTCCATTATGACTTCTTCGGGGTTGTCGGTCTTGTACGGATCGGTGTTTTCTTCCAACCAACTAAACGCCTGTGCCTTGTAAATCTCAAAAGGCATATACAGCGACTTTTGGTGAAAATTGCCGTCTAACATTGAGTTTATAAACTCTACAAATTCGGGGGTGTGGTTTACGGTGGACTTTGGTTTCCAGTTACCATCTATAACGTCTTGGGGAAATAACTTTTTTGATATTGTAACTTTTCCCCAGTCCTTGTACTTTGAATTTTCGGACATAATTTTATAATGAATTTCTATTACAAAGATAGTTAATTTAATTGTTTTAACAAAATTTAACATTATGTAGTTTGGTATTTTTATACTTTTGTTGAAACTTTAAAAATATTTAATATGAGAAATTTAGCATCTATACAAAAAATAAATAGAATAGAACCCATACAAAATGCCGATTCTATTGAAAAAGTAACCGTACTTGGATGGGAATTAGTTACTAAAAAGGGCGAATTTAAAGTTGGTGATTTATGTGTATATTGTGAAATTGATTCCATATTGCCGGATAAACCAGAGTTTGAATTTTTGCGTGAAAGAAAATTTCGCATTAAAACGATAAAACTACGTGGTCAAATTTCGCAGGGTATTTGTTTTCCCATTACGATACTGCCCGAAAAAACTAAAATTTCAGAGGGAATAGATGTTACCGAAATACTTGGTGTTAAAAAATGGGAACCATACCAAGACGAATTAAAATGCGCTAAACAAACTGGTAAAATTATGTATCCTAAATGGATGCCACAATGGGGACAAAGAATTGTGCATAATTTTAAGTTTGTTAGGAATTATTATCGTCAAAATTCAGGTCAAAAAAGTTTTCCATCATTAATACCTAAAACCGATGAAACACGTGTTCAGGTATTACAGCCACTTTTAACAAAATATAAAGGTGAAAAATGCTATATTACCGAAAAAGTAGACGGCAGTAGTATTACTATTTATCAAATTAATGGTAAATTCGGCGTATGTAGCAGAAATATTGATTTAAAACGTGATGAAACTGACAGATTTTGGAAAACCGCATTAAAATACGACCTTGAAAACAAATTCAAAAAAATCTTTGGAAATGAAAATATTGCATTACAGGGCGAGTTACTTGGAGAGGGTGTGCAGGGAAATAAGTATAAATTAACAGGGAATCAAATATTATTTTTCAATGTGTTTTTTATAAAGAAATACAATTATGGCAACTTGAATGACTTACTTCATATTTGCGGTGAGTTAGGCATATTATCTGTTCCGATAGTTGATTTTAATTATACACTTACTGATTCGATACCCGATCTTGTAGAATTATCAAAAGGCAAAAGTGTATTAAATTCAGAAGTATTACGGGAGGGTATTGTAATACGTCCGTTAAAAGAGATACAGGATAA
>JAKLIM010000439.1 GCA_022709605.1 Bacteroidota bacterium
ACATTCAAATATAGTACATTATATAATTTCTGATTGTAGATGAAATGACGATAAATGTGTAAATTATGACTTTGATTGATTATTATTCATAATAACAGATTGAAGCAAACAATTGTTTTTCAGTTTATTTAATTTTTTAGTACAACTCCTCGACTAAACTATTCAGGTATATCTCTAAATTACAATACTTTTTATTTGGATTAAATTTAAAAGCATCCGATGCATCGTTTTTATTCAATTTATGTTTAAGTTCCCAATCATCGGGCATACCGTCAGCATCGCTATCGGGTTTAACCAGCAACGAATTAAATGTATAAACCGGCCAACCTCCAACATCCTTTTGCGTATCGATAATTCCATTAATGCTTCCGTTAGAGCCGGTAAAAGTAAATGTTCCTGAATTTACCTCGTTCATAATTCGTTTATCTATAGAATCGCGATTCAACGAAGCTCCTGCATAAGCTAAAACTTTACGATAAGCAACCTGAGCCGATTGGGTTTTAACAGGTCCGGAAGGAAATGGTTTTTTAACTTTACAATTATTCTCACTTATACTGTCCGGCAAATTCACACCTTTCCAGTTGTCCTTATTAACTTCCTTAAATCCGAAAACATAATTACCCTTTAAAAAATACAATCCATATCCGGGCGGACAAAGCGCCGGATTTGCATCAATATCGATACTGGTTATACGCTTTTTTGTGTTTTTTTTAGTTGCAGGTCCCGACTTGAAATAATTACCTACCAGGTTGTATTTTCCGCTTTCGCCACCGTACGAACTATTTGAACCCCAGTTGTAAATTACATTGTTTCTGAAATCAACCCGTTCTTCGTCCACATCGCTATTGTATTTTAATCCGGCTCGCCTCAATCCATTGAAACGGGGATTTCGACTATCGTGATGTGCTAATAAATTGTGGTGAAATGATGCATTTTTACCACCCCAAATGCCTCCAAAACCATGATTTCCTTTTTTGTGAATTGAATTTCGCAAACTCTCCGAAATCACACACCATTGCAATGTAAAATTCTCATTGTCATAAAAAGAAGCACATTCGTCGGTACTCCAACTCACAGAGCAATGATCTACAATAACATTTTTAGTTTTATTTCCTTTCAATGCATCATCCTGCACCCCATTTTCGTCGCCCATCCTAAATCGCAAAAAACGGACAATAACATTATCGGCGCTAATTACAAACGGATAACCTTTGATACAAATTCCATCGCCCGGTGCTGTTTGACCTGCAATAGTTACATCACCTTTGTTTATTTTCAATTCCGATTTCAGGTCGATAATACCGGCTACCTGAAATAAAATATATCGTGCTCCTTTCTGATTAATTGCCCAACGTAAAGTACCTTCTACGCTTACATCATCTTCGAGCGAAGTAACATAAAGTACCTTTCCACCACGTCCTCCGGTAGCAAAAGCACCTCCACCTTCAGCTTTCGGAAACGCCGTAATTTGTGAATTTACATTGCCAATGATAAATAGAAAAATAATAATAAAAATATTTTTATTCATAAAAATGATTTTAAAGTTAATAAACCCTATCTAAATATTTGATTCATCCGTTTGTCGTTTTAACACTTACAAAAATAGGATAAATAAATTTTGAAAATGTAAAAATAATGACAGTATAAAGTAGATGTATTGACATTAAAATAAACAAAAAAAAAGAATGCAATAACTCTGATTGATACTTCTTGAAATTAACAAAATATTTTTGAAATTAGTTTTTAAAGAAAACCATTTTATAAAAAAATCTTTTATCTTTGCAAAAAACCAAAAGTAATTAACCTTTAAATATTTTAATATGTTAGAATTTAATGATCAGGCTATCCTACAGCAAAAAGGAATCACACAATCCCGGATTGAAGAACAGTTAGCGTCGTTTAAAACTGGTTTTCCTTACCTCGAAATAAAAGGAGCTGCTGAACCGGGCAAAGGTATTACACAGATAACCAATGAAGATACAAATTCATTATTGTCATTGTGGGACGATTATTTAAATACAGACGTTTCGGTACTTAAATTTGTACCGGCTTCGGGTGCTGCCAGCCGCATGTTCAAAGATCTTTTCGAGTTTTTGGATGGCAGTTCTGAAACACCTACGAAACCAGCTGAAAAGAAGTTTTTTGACGAAATTAAAAAGTTTGCATTTTACGATGTGCTTGATCATTTTTGCAAACAAAATAGCGGAAAACACATTGAAGAGTTGATCAGTCATGGAAATTTCAAAACCGTTGTTGAAAATCTATTGATGAATTCAGGTATGAATTACGGCAATTTACCCAAAGGTTTATTACTTTTTCACTCCTACTCTACCGGCAAACGCACTCCACTCGAAGAACATCTGGCCGAAGGTGCCATGTATGCTTCAAACACTTCGAACGACGTAAAAATTCATTTCACAGTATCGAAAGAACACCGCGAATTATTTGAACAAAAGCTGAACGAAACAAAAAGCATTTACGAAAAAGAGTTCGGAGTCAATTATTCGGTAAGTTTTTCCGAACAAAAACCTTCGACCGACACCATTGCTGCCGATGCCGACAATCAACCTTTCCGCGAAAATGGTGCACTTGTTTTCCGTCCCGGTGGTCATGGCGCTTTAATTGAAAATCTGAATGATCTGGATGCGGATGTTATTTTTATCAAAAACATCGATAATGTTGTTCCCGATGCACTTAAAAATCCGACTATTATTTATAAAAAAGTAATTGCCGGATTATTGATAAAATATCAAAAAATAAGTTTTGAGTATTTGAAAATACTCGAAAACGATGAAATAACTGATGAAAAACTATTGGAAATTGCAGAATTTTGCGAAAATCAACTAAATAATTTTACCGACAAAAAATTAGAAGGAAAAGA
>JAKLIM010000044.1 GCA_022709605.1 Bacteroidota bacterium
CTTGCATTTGCATTTAAAGTTCAATCGGTATTTATTTTGCCATTGTACTTTGTGGTCATGTTGAAAGGTAAAATGAAATGGTATTACTTCCTGACAATTCCTACGGTTTTTTTACTCAGTTTAGTCCCTGCATCGAGTTTTGGACGACCTTTTACCGAACTGTTATCCACCTATTATTCTCAGGCTAATCAATATCGGTTCCTAACTGATGAATTTCCAAACTTATATATCTGGTTTGATAATCAGAATTACGAAATAATGAAGCTTCTTGGAATTATAGTAACTTGTAGTGTAACAATAATAATGGGTTTTGTATTGAAACATAAAAAGTACAAATTCAATTATGAAATGTGGATACAGTTTGCACTTATCAGTACATTAGTTATACCGTTTATTTTACCCGGAATGCACGAGAGATATATGTATATGGCTGATATACTGAGTGTTTTATACTTTATTGTGTTCCGTAAAAATATTTTTGTACCTTTCGGCATTGTGTCGGTTTCACTTTATTCGTATATTCGATGTTCCCGTTTTAACGATATTTTACCCATGGAACCGGCTTTTTTTGTATATTTGTCAGTAATTATTTTTCTGATTGTGAATTTTATTC
The DNA here is from genome assembly GCA_022709605.1 of Bacteroidota bacterium. GTDB lineage: Bacteria > Bacteroidota > Bacteroidia > Bacteroidales > Paludibacteraceae > Paludibacter. Next base: position 614 of record JAKLIM010000044.1, read on the forward strand.
AGGTTTTGAAAAAATCAACTGATGATACAATATTATAAAAAATTTACAGCCTTATTTTTAATTCTTTGTGTGTACATTTTGCTTACACTTCTGAGTGTAAACAATGGTTATTTTTGGGATAATATTCAATTAATTTCAAATAATGCACACTGGCTTTATCAATTCGGTCTCAAATCTGTATTCGCTCCCATGTCGTCCGAAAGTTATGGCATATCAAGTACAGGTTATCATCCTCCTTTGGTGGGAACGATTACAGCTGTTTTGTGGAAAATATTTGGTTATAAATTGTGGGTTTCGCACGTGTTTACATTTTTTTTTGCCATTGTATTGATTTTCAATTTATGGAAACTTATCCGGCTGTTTTTCCCTGATCAATATCAAGGTTGGGTGTTATTGATTGTATTGCTTGAATCGTCTTTATTAACACAGTTTTCAATTGCATCACCTGATTTTATACTATTTACAGCTTTCGTCGTAACACTTAGGGGCATTTTACACCACAAGCAGGCGTTAACTGCTATTGGTGTGTTTTTTCTATGTTTTATAAGTATGCGTGGCGTCTTTGCCGGAGTTATTTTATTTTTTGTATCTGCATATTTTTCGGTATATAAATTCACCAACAAACCAAAGGTCCCTGATTTTTATCGGAATTTGCTGCCTTTTTTGCCAACTTTTATCCTTTTAATATTATATTTTGGAACTTATTTGTATTCGTATGGTTGGTTTTTTAAACCAAATTCGGCTTATAGCGAGCATTACTTAATGCCAAAAACCTTTAGCCGGATAGTTATTCATTTTGCTGAATTTATTCTCCGATCCATCGAAAACGGAAGAATAATCATTTGGATTTTAGGAATTTATTCTTTATTCAAACTCATTAAATCAAAACATAAAACCGATTTGCAAATCGGATTTCTTTTTTGGTTGTTCATGTCGCTCAACGGTTTATATTTCCTGTTTGTGTTCATTTCACAAATGCCTTTTTCTGCCCGTTATTTCTTTCCTCAGTTTTTTATTCTTACCCTTTTAACCCTGTGGGGCATTATTCGATTTGTAAGTGAAAAATATCTAAAATGGATATTTATGCTTATCCTGATTTTTGAATTGACGGGTAATTTATGGATTTATCCCGATAAAATGTCAAAATCGTGGGACAACACACTAGCCCATTTCCCTTATTATCAAGTTCGTAAGGATTGCTTTGATTATATTGATCAACAAAAACTGGATTACAATTACATTTCGGCAGGCTTCTGCTTGTATGGTAACAGAAAATTTGTAGAATTAAAAAATGATGATAAAACTGTAGGAGTTAACACTAACAATAAATACTTTATTTATTCCAATATATCGAACCTCAACGATTCTTTATGTTTTGAATTTAAAAATAGTTCAAATTGGAAACCCATAAAAAAGTTCGAAAAAGGATTTGTTACTATGATTTTATACGAAAATTTAAAATTTAAACAGAATGAAAATTAATAAGTCCATTTTGCAAATGCTAAAATATGGGATTGTAGGTGTTTCAAATACTCTGCTAACCGCAATTGTTATCTGGATTATGCTGAAAAAGTTAAATACATCCGATTATTTTGCTAATATCACAGGTTATATTGTTGGCCTGACGAACAGTTTTATTTGGAATAGAAAATGGACTTTTGAAAGCAAATCGAAAGTTCGTTCAACTATTGTGAAATTTATTGCTATTTTTGTAATTTCATATTTATTTCAACTTGGTGCGTTGTATTTGTTATTGCACTATACTACCATCGATTCGTATATTTGTCAGCTTATGTCAATTGTGGCCTACACTGGCAGTAATTTTTTTCTCAACAAGTATTACACGTTTAAAGCTTGAAATAAATTCACTAAAAGCTTACCGATACAATAATTCACTTTAAGAATATGACTCAGAAGATCGATTTATCACTTGTCGTTTTATGTTACAGGTCGGAAGAAAACATTATTCCTCTTGTCGAAAAACTCACCAAATTGTTAGAAGGTCTTCATAATATTTTCGAAATTGTGTTGGTGGGCAATTATTTTCCCGGATCGGAAGATCGCACAAAAGAAATTGTACTTGATCTGGCATCGAAAGATCAACGGATTAAGGCCATTGCAAAGCCAAAAGAAGGAATGATGGGATGGGACATGCTCGAAGGCATGAAAAGTGCTTCGGGCGAATACATTTGTGTAATTGATGGCGACGGACAATTCCCTTTCGAAAGTGTAATTGATGCCTATAATATTATCAAGCAGAAAAATCTGGATATGGTTAAAACTTATCGTATTGTAAGATATGATGGGCGATACCGAACCATAATATCAAAAATGTTCAATTTATTATTTAATTCATTTTTTCCCGGATTGCATTCTCAGGATATTAATTCAAAACCTAAAATTATTTCACGCAGAGTATTCGAAAAAATGGATCTTAAATCGACCGGGTGGTTTATTGATGCAGAAATTATGATCAATATCAGGCGATTAAAATGTACTTTCGAAGAATTTCCTGTTGAGTTTCATGAAATAAACGTTCGCAAGTCTTTTGTGAAAATTGAAGCTAATTTTGAATTTTTGCGTGAGCTGATAAAATACAGAATAAAAGAGTTTTTTATAAAGAATGAACATAAAAACTAAAATACTGATTACGGGTGCTTCATCTGAATTGATGCAAAACCTCATCAATAATATTGACACAGATATTTATGATATTCTGGTAATTACACACACTAAAAAATATTCGGGAAGCAAGTCGGTTCAGGTTTTAAAAGGCGATATTTGTGATGCTGATTTTGTAAATGTAGCTTTAAATGGCGTTCAAATTATTGTACATGCCGCTGCGGTTACACACAAGTTAAAACCACACGAATATTACAAGGTAAATGTTCAGGGAACAATTAATTTGGTGAATGCTGCAACACTGAATCGGGTTGAAAAATTTGTTTTTTTAAGTTCAAGAACAGCCGGAGAAAAGAGCGGAGCTTATGGTTTATCGAAGTTGCATGGCGAGGAATACATAAAAAACAATTTGAATAACTGGCTTATTTTCAGACCGGCCGAGGTGTTTAGTGTTGGAAAGCAGGAAGGTATTCAAAAGCTAATCGAAGATATTGCGAACAAAAAATTTGTATTATGTCCGATGAATGTGAAAAGTAAATTGTTCCCGATACATGCCAATGATGTCATCAAAATAATGATTGATTGCATTTTTAAAAATCCCAAGAACAACGAAATTATAACCATCAACGGGGATCAGGGATTTTCATATCCTGAATTAATAAAATTTATCAGTGGAACAATTTCCAGAAAAGTGATTATCATTCCTGTTCCGAAAGTAATCATGTATTTTATTAAATTGATTATTGAAATGACCGGAATTGACATTGGACTTTCGCCTGATCAAATACCCAGACTTTACAGCATGAAAGAAACACAAAATTTGAAATATGATTTGATAAGTCTGAAAGAATATCTGAGAGAAAATTTCCGTTAGGGTTAAGCGGTTTGCAAATGCATACATTAAAGAAACGCGGTTGAAAACCGCGAGACCCGATATAAACCCCAAAACTCCTTTTATTTAGATTGTCAAGCAGAATAATTTGACATTGACTGAAATAAAAATCTTCGTTATTTCCTGTTAATCAAATTCATAAATTCTTCGCGGGTTTTTGCCTGCTGAAAAACGCCTGTAAAATCGGATGTTGTGGTTACAGAATGCTGTTTCTGAACTCCGCGCATTTGCATACAAAGGTGTTGTGCCTCAAGGATAACCATCACGCCCAGTGGATTTAACGTTTTTTGAATGCATTCTTTTATTTGTGTTGTCATGCGCTCCTGCACCTGCATGCGGCGGGCAAAAACATCTACAATGCGTGCAATTTTACTTAACCCGGTGATGTGATGATTGGGAATGTAGGCGATGTGCGCTTTACCGAAAAAAGGCAACATGTGATGCTCGCACATCGAGTAAAAATCAATGTCTTTTACAATCACCATTTGTCGGTAATCCTCGGTAAACTTGGCTGCATTCAGAATTTCTTCCGGATCTTGTTCGTATCCGTTCATTAAAAACTGCATGGCTTTCGATACTCGTTCAGGGGTTTTCAGAAGTCCTTCGCGCGCTGCATCTTCGCCAATCAGTTTTATAATTTCGTGATAATGATACGCTATTTCGGCTGTTTTTTTGGGGTCGAACGGAACAGGCTGATTGATATTAAAGTCCATAATTATTTTGTTCCCGCTGCGTTAGATTGGTCTTTCACTGTATATGTTTCACTCTTTAAATGTGGAAATGCCCTCACCAACTCTTCTCTGAACGACTGTGCCTGCGAATAGGTGCCAAAATTGCCAACCCGCACTTTCCAAAATGGTGATGTATAATTCACATAGACAGGATAATCGGGATAAAGATCGCGAATTTCCTTCTCAATTCTGAATGCTTCTGCCTTGCCGGTGCGCTGTACATTGCTCGAAAAAACCTGAACGCGGTAACCGTTTCCGGTCGACCAATATTGAGATCCTGAATAATTCTTTTTTTCAACAACAAAATCTTCAATTCTTCTATCCTGAAAAAACTTAACACTTGCTCCGCTCACTGTATCTGTCTTTGTCAGAGATTCAAAAAAGTTCTGTTTCATCGACTTTTCGTTTTGAGCTGCGATGCAGAAAATATTCAGAAAAATCAAACTGAAAGTAATGGTAATCTTATACATATGTGTTTAATTTATTAAATAGTCATGATTTTTAAATTCGACCATATTGTCGTATCTCATTTTCTTTGTTGTATTCGAAATCCTATCGGAACTATTATATGTTTTTTGTAAATGACAAATCCGATCCATCGCAAAAACTCGAAGTTCTCAGTGAATAAATTCGCAGTACAAAGGTACAAAATGTTGTCATTAATCGACAGTATTTGAGTAATTTATTGATTTCCCCTGTAAACAAATTAATTGGTAACCGCATTCAAAATACTGATATACTGAAATTATATATTTGATATACAACAAATTAAATTTTTGATTTTACATTTTTACATTTTTAATGCCGAAATGTTTATCTTTGTTCCAAATTCAATATTTGTATGATAAAACCCCGAATAGCACTTATTGTAGCTGGTGGTAAAGGCGAACGGATGAACGCCGAAATCCCCAAGCAATTCCTCGAAATACAAGGCAAACCAATTTTGATGCATACAATCGAAGCTTTTTATCGTTTTGATTCGCACATTCAGTTAATTCTCGTGCTGCCTGCAGTTCAACTTAAAAGCTGGGATATGCTCTGCAAAAAACATGCCTTTTCAATTTCACATCAAATTGTAACCGGCGGTCAAACCCGATTTCATTCCGTAAAAAATGGGTTGGAACAGGTTAAAGGGCCTTCGTTGGTGGCTGTTCACGACGGAGTACGACCGTTGGTTAGTACCGAAACCATTAAGCGATGTTTCGAGGCTGCCGAAAAGTTTGATGCAGTTGTTCCGGTTGTCGATTCGGTCGATAGCATACGGCAAATAACAAATAATGGGAGTATTTCGGTGGATCGTTCATTTTATAAATTAGTACAAACGCCTCAGGTTTTCGATGCGGGCTTATTGAAAAGTGCTTACGAACAGGAGTTTTCCAAACTTTTTACCGACGATGCATCGGTGGTTGAAGCTTTTGGAAAGCAGATTCATTTGGTGGAAGGAAACAGGGAGAATATTAAAATCACAACCGAAATTGATTTAAAAATGGCTGAATTTTTTAAATCGAAAATGAAAAAATGAACACTATAAAAACCACCAATGTACAGTATATCAATACGCTGAGAGCTTTAGCTACTATCGGCGTAATTCTGATTCATGTTTCGTCGCCGGTGCTTAAAATGACCTATCTCAACAACATGCCTTATTGGTGGGTTGGGAATATTGTAAGTTCATTGGTACGATTTCCGGTGCCATTATTTTTAATGCTCAGCGGGGCTACTTTGCTTGTAAAAGAATACAATTTAGGCGAATTTTATAAGAAACGAATGATGCGCGTGCTGGTTCCTTTTTTATTCTGGTTGCTGGTTTATTGGGTTTTCAGGTGGGTTATGTTATTGCCCAAACAACAGCCACACGGATTTGCAGATATTTCACGATGGGCGATTGATTTGTTTATGAACGAAGGTGTTTCGAAACATTTGTGGTACGTTTATATGATATTGTTCATTTATCTTTTTGTTCCATTTATAGGCAAAATTGTACGAAAAGCCAGTCAGTTACAATTGTTTACTTTTCTGTTGGTATGGGCTGTACTTTGCTTTGCAACGCGCTCCATGAGTCTGAGTTTCTATAAATGGAACGGAGATTATCTTTTAAAATTATTGGGTTATTTTGAATACTCAGGTTATTTGGTTTTGGGTTATTACCTGAACAACATCAGGATAAAATCGACTAAAACGCATTTATATGCAACGCTTGCATATTTAGCGACAGTTGTTGTTTGTGCTTTAGCTGTCTATTTTATGAGTAAAAATGATAACCGGTTGAACCTTAGCATTTACAGCAATTATTCATTAACTACAATTCTTCAATCAGCAGCCATTTTTATGTTGATAAAGAATATTGAAATCAAAAATACATATTTCAATGTTGTTCAGAATGCCATAAGCAATTACAGTTACGGCATTTATCTGGCCCATATAATTGTTATTAGTGTTTTGTTTCGGAACGGCATTTACTGGTCGTTTGCACATCCTCTTATTTCGTTGCCTTTGATGGTATTGATGGTTTTAGCGGGCTCTTTGCTTTTCGTTTTCGTGTTGCGAAAAATTCCGGGAGGTAAATATGTGGCAGGTTAAAGGAGGGTTACTTTTATTTTGATTATTAAGAAGATAATTGGAAATTGAGAAAATAGAAATTAAAAAATAATATAATGCTATTTATCAATATTTTATGATTTATAAATGAGTTGTTCATTTCTAAAACAATCATTTTGTTAAAAAAATGACTCTGAACGTTTTGGGTTGGTAAAAAAAAGAATGGACTAAAAATTCAATGTATTTTAATAATCAGTAAGGGACAAGCGGTTTCCTTACCGCTTGAAATCAATCATCAAGCGGTAAGGAAACGGCTTGTCCCTTTTTATATCTAAAAATAATATGTGGAGCTAATGGTTGTGCCATTCGCTACTTAATTATTACCCATTACCCACCTTATTCGTTATAGATCCTAAATTATTATTCCAATCGATACTTAAATTTCTTTAAACTTGCGGTAATCAACAAAATTCCCATTGTTGATAAAACTATAATTTCAGGAATTATTGATGAGACTCCCAATCCTTTTATCATAATTTTTTTCACACCAATTATGTACCATTTTGCAGGTATGATTTGCGAAATCCACTGGAAAAATTCGGGCATATTTTCAACCGGAAACATCATACCCGAAAGCATTATTACAGGCAACATCAGCACCATACCCGAAATGAGCAGTGCTACTAATTGTGAGTCGACAAGTGATGATATTAGTAATCCCAATGACAGGTTCACAAAGATATACAACAGCGAAAAAACAATGAGCCAGAACAAACTTCCGGCCACCGGAACCCCGAGTAAAAATACCGAAAGCACTAAAATGGTGGTAAGATTTACCAGCGAAAGCACAAAATAAGGAATCGTTTTCGAAAGGATTATAAAAATTGGCTTTACGGGCGACACAAGCAAAATTTCCATGGTACCGAACTCCTTTTCGCGGGCAATTGAGATGGAAGTCATCATGGCACAAATTAGCATGAGAATCATTCCCATAACGCCCGGAACAAAATTATAAGCGCCTCTCATTTGGGGATTGTATAACAACTTTACCTGCGGATTTATTTGAAATGGAATTTTTTCAATTTTTGATAAACCGGCAAGATGCGATGCAATTATATTCGATGCATAAGATGCAATTACACGGGCTGTGTTGGGATCGGTTCCATCAGTTATTAATTCAACCTGTGCATTGCCGGTGTGTGCTGCTTCTTCGTAAAAATTACTGCTAAAAACAACCACCATATTCAATCGGTCTTTTTTGAAAACTTCATCAATTTCGGAGGGATGATGTATAATTTTATTTATTGTAAAGTATTCGCTGTGTGCAAGTTTATCAATTATCGCCCGGGTCAATGCATCGTTTGATGGATCTAATATGGCAATTTTTGAATTTTTGACTTCGGTAGTAATGGCGTATCCAAACAAAATCAGATTCAGCAACGGCAGCACCAATAAAATGGCAATCGTTGTTCTGTCGCGGAAAATATGTAGAAATTCCTTTCGGACAAAAGACATGAATTGTTTCATAACAGCCGTTACACAAAGTTCTGTTGTGGATTTAAAAATAATTTTTAATCCGGTTGAATGTTCATCAAATTTCTATTTTCTCAATTTCTTAATTTCTATTTTCACAATTTTCAATTTAATAAATCGAAAAAAGACGGTTATATTGCGTCAGTTCTCTTTGCATTTCTTGCTAATTGCTGAAAAACTTCGTCCATATTTTGAGCATTATACTGAATTTTCAAATTGCGGGGCGAATCAAGCGCATCAATTCGTCCATCCACCATGACACAAACCCGATTGCAATATTCTGCCTCGTCCATATAATGCGTGGTTACAAAAATGGTAATTCCCCGGTCGGAAGCTTCATATATCATTTCCCAGAATTGCCTACGGGTGACCGGATCGACGCCACCGGTTGGTTCATCCAGAAAAACTATTTTAGGCTCGTGAAAAATGGCTACCGAAAAAGCCAGCTTTTGTTTCCAACCCATTGGAAGTGATTTTACAAGCGTATCCCGTTCATTATCAAAACCAAGCCTTAACAACAACTCCTTTGTTTTGGGTGCAATTTCTTTTTCTTTAACACCGTAAATTCCCGCATACAACCGTATATTTTCGGCTACGGTCAAATCGTCATACAAAGCAAATTTCTGACTCATGTAACCGATATTTCTTTTTACCTTTTCCGATTGGGTATGTATATCGTAACCAGCCACTAAGCCTTTTCCGGAAGTTGGAATGCTTAAACCGCACAGCATACGCATAGCAGTCGTTTTTCCGGCTCCGTTGGCTCCCAAAAATCCGAAAATCTCACCGCGCTCCACTTCAAACGAAATGTGATCGACAGCAATAAAATCGCCGAATTTTTTTGTCAACTTATCAGCTACAATTACTTTTTCCATTGAATCAATTACCCTTTCAGGCATTTATGAGTGCTTGCTTAATTCCATAAAACAATCCTCTATCGTTGGGTTAATTTCGTTAATTTCGACATTCGTATGTCCAATTTCATGCAGAATTTTATGTAAATCTGTTTTTGTGAATTGATCATTGAGAATTGTAACGTGATGACTGTCGCCAAAAGTGAAACAACTTTCTATTTGCTTTACTGCCCGCAAATCCAGCAATAATCGTGACATGTTGTCGCTTTGCACTGTCCACAAGGTTTTTCCAAACTGACCAACTATTTTAGCCGGCGTATCAATGGTCAGAAACTGACCGTTCTGAATCAGTGCAATCCGATCGCACAAGTTGGCTTCGTCCATATAAGGCGTCGATACCAGAATGGTAATGCCTTGGTTTTTAAGTTGTTTAAGCATGTCCCAAAATTCCTTGCGCGAAACGGCATCAACGCCTGTGGTTGGTTCGTCGAGAAAAAGAACCGAAGGTTTATGAATCAATGCACAACACAAGGCTAATTTTTGTTTCATACCACCCGAAAGTTTTGCTGCCCTTCGGTTTTTGAACGGTTCAATTTGTTGATAAATGTCTTTGATTAAATAGTAATTCTCAGCGATCGTGGTGTTGAAAACTGTAGCGAAAAAATTCAGGTTTTCCTGTACCGTTAAATCCTGATACAACGAAAATTTACCCGGCATATAACCCACCCTTTTGCGAATTTCTTTATACTCTTTCACCACATCGAATCCATCAACAGTTGCTGTTCCCCGATCAGCTAATATCAAAGTGGTTAATATTCTGAATAATGTAGTTTTGCCTGCACCATCGGGTCCGATAATGCCAAATATTTCGCCTTTTGAAACGGAAAACGAGAGTCCGGTTTCAACCGTGGCTGTCTCACCCGAATGCTGAACCGGATTTCCTATTCCTGCAAATTTTCCGCTTTTTGCCGGGAAATAGTTTTTATATAAATTTTTAACTTCAATCGGCAACATAATTCAGTTGGATTTATTTAAAATCCACGCTTATACGTAATTGTCAAAAGGAATATTGTAATTTATTTTGCAAATAGTTTTTTCTATTTCTCAATTTCTTACTTTCTAATTTTCCTATTATCTCATTTTCTCAATCCCCAAGTAATTTCTGAATTTCTTTATTCAACGAATTAAAATCGAGACTTCTGGCTACAATTACACCTTTTTTATTCATCAGGAAAGTGGTTGGCAAGGACGAAACGTTGTAGGTACTTGCAAATTTTTCGTCCTCGTCGCGAACACAAATCCATGGAATATTTGCCGTTGATTCGTCCCACAATAATTTATTTCTGTCGAGCGATACTTGAAAAATCTCAAACCCTTTTCCCTGAAATTTGTTGTACAGTTCGCGCAAAGCAAAAGTGTATTGCACACTATTTTCACTTTCGTAAGCCGAAAAATCAATGAGTACAACTTTTCCCTGCAAATCCGAAAGTTTTTTGGGTGAATTGGTTTTGTCATTTAATTCAATGTCAATAAATCCCGTCCCCGAAGTTTCAAGAATTTCGTTCCAGGCCTCTTTCTGTTTGGCCTGTCGTTCCGTTTTTATGGCATCCATTACCAAATTATAAATATTTATTGTTCGGGGCGATTCGGGCATAAAGGTGTTGTAACTTGTTGCAACGGCAGCGCAGTAAGGCTTATCCGATTTGATATAGGGCGAAAAAAGATAGGTGTTATTCACTTTCTGAAACAATGCAAAATATGCAGCCGAAGATCGTGGATTCTGCAATATAAGCTTGCGGGCCATTACTTTATGTGTTTCAATATCGTTTTCAATTTCTGCTATTCTGGCATTTCGTTGGTCGGTTCCCATTTCGGCTGTAATTTCATTCGCTTTTCGTTGAATTTCACTCACCGATTTACGAAGTTGCTGAATTTCAACATTCGTCTGCGAACCTTCCACTTTGTACTTACTCGACAGATTTTTAGCATCGGCCTGTATCGAAATTACTTCGCACGAATCAACCGCAAGTGTTATAAACTGATTGCCCATCCGTAGTCGATAAAATTCAGGATACGCCGGACGATTACCTTTAAAAGAAAAATCTCCATCTTTTCCGAGTTTTGTCGAATCCAAAATTTGTGTTTTGTCTAACCCGGTGAGTTCAAGATACAAAATTTGCTTGTCGGCATTTTCAATGATCCCCTTAATTTTGAATTTATCTTTTGAATTACAAGCCATTAAGCCTACCAGTACGAGAAATATTGCAAAGAATTTTTTCATGATAATATTGAATATTTTATTGAATAGTGCAAATTTAATTTAATTTCAGTTTATCACCAAACACATTATTAAATACTCAATATAAACCTCAGCTATCAAAACAAAAAGAAACAGTAAATAATGAACTAATTTACTGTTTCTACTAAAAATTATTGTGCTGAATTTTAGTTTTTTACAATCAACAACTGTATCGGTTACTCGTAATTACAAATCCGCGCCAGCGGGGGGAAAATCACTTCCAAATGTCATAATCGTTAATGATTTCTATCTTTTCTTTAAGAACCAATTTATCTCCATTTTTAATAATGCTATCTTGGAAAAGTGTATTATCTTTAAAGTTGACAACTACTAGGTTATCATTCTCTTCTAATTTATTGAATATTATTAGATACTTTTTTTCTTTATCTTTAAATATAATTCTGTTTTTTTGTTTACTTATTTTGCCTTCTGATATTATTTCATAAAAATTATCATATGGCTCATAAAATAGAATATATTTATGTTTATAAACTCTAACCTGATATATATCAGCAGAATAATAATATACTATACTAGAATTAAATATAAATGTTAAAGCGATAAAAAGTGATTTCATTGTAATTGATTTATTTTGATGGAACAGGGTGAAAAATCTAATCCGACATCTACACTAACCCTGTTCTTCGTAGCGTTTAAAACCCGTCCAACCGGATTTACCCTTCATTTGATGCACAAAAGGTGGACGATGTTTGACGGGTCCCGAAGTCTCGGGATGCAATCCCGAAGCCTCGGGACACACCCAACAGCGCGACTATTTGTACATTTAATTAAAACACATCCGACAAGACGGGTTTTCGGTTATAACTTATGTGTTTTTAATATCAAAAAACTGCCTATAAAAAAAGAAAAAACGAACATAATTACAAAAAAACTCACCCAACCATATTTAGTCTTTTCTTTTTTACTCATTAGTTCAAACTCTTTAAAATAATTTAAATATTTATCCTTTCGAAAAAGAAAAGAGGTATTTATTAATACTGTAGGTAATAAAAGTAATATCAAGTATATTGTAAAGTTGAAACTACCTTTCCAAATGTTTTGAATTAATTGTAAGTTTGTTATTCCCTGAACAATATTAAATATTCCATATTCAACTAGTACTATAAGACCTCCCATGAATGAGCCTGACCAGATACTACTTATACCTGATTTAGGATTATTTAGAATGCGATTTGCAAATCCATTCATATCATTAACTCCATGTTTTGCATGATACCTCTTAATTGCTGCTATTTTATTTATAAAATAAAAGGGATTTAGATAGTTAAACAGTTCTCGACATTTTAGATCAAACTTGTATACTTGATAATATATTATATTCCAAAACCATTCTATTTTTTTCATTGAACTTTATTGCTAATTAAACTTTTTCCTAATTTTCTTCCAACATATCCATTCTTCGTCCAACCGGATTTGCCCCCGTTGGCGCGGATTTGTAATACGTGCCAATAACAATCAGTTAATCAATACTTTTGTGCAACTATAATTTAATAACCAAAATATGAAAAGCATTTCTTCTGTAAAACCAATTCTGTTACTTATTAAACCTCAACCTACATAAATTCAGGTCTTTATCTTTATATTCCAAAGGCACGGATTACAAATCCGCGCCAGCAGGGGAATATTATCAAATTTATACTTTGAATAAATTGTCTGAAATTAAGCCATATATAATTAGTGCTATATTCGCAAATACTAATACTGAAATGACATAAATTTTACCAGAATTATTTTTACTTGTTTGATATTTATCTATAAAAGTTAAATACCTGTTTTTTCTAAAGACAAGCAAGTAATTTAAAACAACCAAAGGAACAAAGTACTGAATTATAAATGATAAACCATAATTTATTCTTTCAGATGGTAAAAGTGATAAATGAATTGTTTCAATTTTCAAAATATTTATTTTATTAAGGATAAAAATAAATATTCTAATATTTATTGCATTTACAATTGATATAATAGTAAGTAATTCATTCTTCAAAGCCTTTTCACTAATATCAGGTTTTCTCTTTCTATAATCAATTATCAAGTCGGCCCAGATAGTATAATAAATGTTTTTAATTCTCATAAATTAAATTGATTAAATTATAAATTGAAGTTACCAATTATTTTTTCCTCTGTTCCTCGTAGCGTACAAAATCCAGTCCCCATTGTTCGGCGAAGCGTCTCGCTTCGTCGTAGCTAAAAGCCGGCCTCTTGCTGGCATATTCAATGTTATTTCACAGTACATATGAGCGGCATCTTTTTGAAATTATCATTACAAATATATCTGGTTTAGTCAAATTGAGAATACTATTTTATTTATTTAACACAATTTATAATTTTGTTTTCTACATCTAAATATACAAGGCAAAGTCTTGCTTTAAGCTGTGACGAACAGGAGTGTCACAACTCGTGACAGTGCTTTGCAAGTGATGTAAAGGGGTTTCGCAAATTGCGGCAGGGCTTTGCAGGTGATGTAAAGGGGTTTCGCAAGTTGCGACAGGGCTTTGCAAGTGATGTAAAGGGGTTTCGCAAGTTGCGACAGGGTCGATGGTTTATTTTTTTTATTCGGGTGCGACTTTAAGTAACACTCCGAATAAAAAACCTAAGTGACAGGAACGTGAAGTTAGAGATATTATTTATCTAATAGTTTTTCGATTGCATTGTGCACTTTAGCGAACGAAAACTGCGCGTATATATCCTTTTTATACTCAACAATTTCATCGTTGCACAAATTACCAATGCTGCCTTCGTGTGTGTGATTCACACTTTTGTCGGGGGCAAAGTTGCCGGATTCAATATCCATTCCCACTTTTTTGTATGCGTCGCGGAAAGGCATGCCTTCCAATGTCAGCCGATTAACTTCTTCTACACTGAAAAGTGAGTCGTAACGCGTATCGTCCATGATTCGGGTATTCACCTTTACCTGCGCCATCATCACGGCAGTCATTTCAAGGCAATCGTTCAGCTCGACAAATGCCGGTACAAATATCTCTTTGATAATTTGTAAAT
>JAKLIM010000440.1 GCA_022709605.1 Bacteroidota bacterium
TTGATAATTAAAATGGTACTTTTTATCCTTCCTGTTATTTAGACTTATTTTTTTAATTATTTTTTGGGCTTCCAAAAGAAACTTCCTACTGCCAGCAGCATAATGATGCAGGTTAATATAAATGCCCAAACATTGGTTTTGCGTGATTGTGCTTCGAGTGTATAATCACCCAAAGCCATTCTATACGCATCTAATTTCCAAACAATTGTATCACCTTGTGCCACCATGTTTTCAGTCTGAACAACTTTTCCGGGCAGTAAAAGTTTATAATTAAATGATTTAGAAAAATAAGTCATGTATCCCTGTTCATCCAAACTGTCTTCATATTTTCTCATCGGACTGTTTTCGCCTTTCCATAAAACTGTGAAAGCATCCGTTTTAAAATAGCTGTTTAAAATATCTTTCATTTCAATTTTATCAAAATCTTTCACATTGGTTTTAAATATTGTATCCCGAAGAGATTCCAATTTTTCAACACTAACAGGTTTATTTTTAATCTGACCGTAATTTGATAGCAAACATTTAAATTCCTGATTCCACATATTTTGCCCATACCATTTATTAAAATTTTCTTCTATTTTACCCACATATTCTCTGATTTCTACACCGTTCATTCCCTTTAATATATTAGGTTGCCCTGTAAACCAAAATTGAGCCTCATCTTTCGTCATGAAATTTTCAATCGGTAGTTCAAAATTAGTTACCAATTTAGGATAAGTTTCGCTGTAATAATAATAGGTATAAAACCACCGGAATTTCTTATCCAACGAATATTTCACCTTCATTTTGCTCCATTCATGGTTTTCTTTAAGCTTAAAATTGCGTGCCATATCTTCTACAGAAGCATAATTCTTTCGCAATACTACAAAACACATTTCAGGTGTTTTTTGAACTCCCGGTTTCACTGTGTCTTTTGAATTATTACTTTTTACAACAGAATCAATCATTGCTTTGCTCACAGGATATTGGGTAAACCATTCGGAATTCCGAAATCTCCAGCGAATCTCACACGTTGAATCAATTTCAACCGGAAAAGGATTATTGTTTTCAACTGAATCTCCGGTGATAAAATGATGTGAAACATCGTCGGTAAATTCACGATAACACGTACCATCAGGCTTTATAACTGTAAGCATATCATCGGTATCAGCACAAGCAGCAAAAAACAATACACCAAAAAACATCAGAATTTTAATTGTTGTTTTCATTTTTGTAATTTATAAATTGTTGATAATAAGCTAATAAGTGTTTATTCTTCAATGTGTTTTTTCGGAGATGGCACTTGTAAGTTTTAATTAAATTCACTTTCCGATTTTTGTTTCTTTGTATGCAATCCGAATCAATTTTTATATTCCTTTCGAAGTCTCGAACAGCTGTTGTTGTTTTTGCAATGTTCTGATCACTCGAATATTGAACCAAATAAAGCGCGAACAGGAATATCGCAGCTGCTGTCGAAAGTGTACGTACCCAAATCAGAAGAACCGGTTTGTTTGTGCGCCTTTTTTTGGCAATATCATTCATAATTCCATCGGTCAACAAGCCGGAATCATTCAATTCGGGTTTTTGTTTGCGTAAATTATCAATCAAAAGTTCTAATTTCTCATCCGCATTTTTCATATCTGATATTTTTCTAATTTTTTTTGAATGGCCTGTCGGGCTAAATACAGATTGCTTTTAACTTTTTCGGGCGTTAAACCCGTTATCCGACTTATTTCATTCGTTTCCAACTCTTCAAAATAGCTTAAAGTGAATACCGTTTTTTGCTTTGGACTAAGTTCATTGGTTAAAGTCTGAATGATATCGCCGAGTTCCGAATTCAATAATTTCTGGTCTGAATTTTCGGTTGTGCAGAGGTTCAAAATCTTTTCATCAATAGCCGTATTCTGATATGTGCTTTTTAATTTCTTCAGTTTGTCAATGCACAAATTGGTAGAAACTGCATAAAGCCAGGTGCTGAATTTTTGATTGACATCGTATGTATGTAATCGAAGCCAGACTTTTATAAATGTTTCCTGAACGGCATCTTTCGCCTCTTCTTCGTTGCACAACAACCGGAATGACAACGAATAAACCATGTATTGATATTCTTCAACAATCTTCCGAAATGCATTTTCATCATTTCGCACACTGCGTACTATTATCAGTTTATCAAGGGTTGATTTATCCATGTACTTTACTATTCATAATATAATACGACAAAAGTAACATTTGGTCGAAAATTATATTAATTTTTCTGTAAATAAATCTTTTATGAACTAATTATACTTTTAATGACTGATAATTTTGTCAATTCATTCTTAAAACTCTAACTTTGCATTTCAAATATTTAAAATGATAATGATAACTCCAACATACAAAGAACTTTGCCTGGCTGTGTGCGACTTAGCACGTGAAACGGGTCGGATAATGGCTGAAGAACGCAAGGGTTTTGACGATACCAAAATAGAAAATAAAGGCTTACACGATTTAGTGAGTTATGTCGATAAAGAATCGGAAATCCGGATCATTGAAGTTTTACAAAAACTTATTCCCGAATCGGGTTTTATAGCCGAAGAAGGTACATCTGATAAAAAAGGCGAACGCTTCAACTGGGTCATTGATCCGTTGGATGGCACTACCAATTTCATACAGGGTGTCCCGATTTATTGTGTCAGCATTGGACTGCTCGAGGGCGACGAATTGGTGGTTGGCGTGGTTTACGAAGTGGGTCGCGATGAGTGTTTTTACGCATGGAAAGATGGTGGCGCATACCTGAACGGCGAACCGATTCATGTTTCAACCCGTGACGATATTCACGATGCGTTGTTGGCCACAGGTTTTCCGTACAACGATTTCAGTAAAATGGATGCATACATGCAGTT
>JAKLIM010000441.1 GCA_022709605.1 Bacteroidota bacterium
GAATGGTTTTTTGCTTCGCTGGCAGGAATTCAGATTGACCCGGCAAATCCCGGAATGCAGCATTTTATCATTAAACCCGAAATTGTTGGCGACCTAAAATTTGTAAAAGCATCAACAAAAACAATGTATGGTAAAATATCAGTAGACTGGAAACTGGAAGGAAAGAACTTTTCAATGACTGTGGAGGTACCTGAAAATTGTACAGCAGATGTTTTTTTACCGGGTGAAACAGTTGCTAAAACGGTTAAAGGTGGAAGTTTCACTTTTGACAAAGTAATAAACTAATTTTTGTTTTGATGTTACGTACAATTTATTTATATTTGCACGTATAAAACCCAAAATAAACAACAATGAATACAAAACTGACTCTCAATTTAGATAAAGTAATTATTGAAGAGGCTAAAGTATATGCTAAGTCAAATAAGTTAAGTCTCTCAAAATTAATTGAAAACTATTTACATTCATTGACTTACAAAAAGAACGAAGCTGTAACTGTTAGCCCATTAGTAGAAAGCCTGACGGGAGTCATTTCAGCCAATCATATTGAAGTACAAGAGAATTATACCGATTACTTAGACCAAAAATACAAATAATGGAAAAGTTATTGGTTGATACAAATATTATTCTGGACTTATTGGCAAAACGTGAAGGGTTTTATAAAGATGCACAACTTCTATTTACCCTTGCTGATCAAAAAAAAGTGGTACTTTTTATTTCGGCTTTATCGGTTGCAAACGTAAATTATATACTTACAAAGGTACATGGAAAAGATGCTGCCCGTAAAATTCTGATTCAGTTTAAAGTATTGGTCGAAGTTTTGTCCTTTGATGATAAAATAACAGAACTTGCTTTGGCTTCTGATTTTATCGATCTTGAAGATGCAATTCAATACTATACAGCGTTAGAAAATGGAATGAATATTATCATTACTCGGAATAAAAAGGATTTTAAGAACTCTGCCTTACCGGTGCTTACGGCCGGAGAATATATTAGCAAATAATTACAAATAGATATGAAAAAATTTCTTATTTCTCTTCTTACACTTCAAATTGCATTTTTTTCTGTATCGGCTGCTTTGGTAGATATGCGCAAAGCCGGTGCTAAACCCGATGGCATTAAACTCAATACAGCCATTATCAACAAAACCATTGATAAACTCAATGCCAACGGTGGAGGAACACTCTTTTTTCCTGCAGGAACCTATCTAACAGGCGCCATTAAAATGAAAAGCAATATTACCATCGAACTCGAAGCCGGTGCAACTTTGCTGTTTTCGGATAATTTCGACGATTATTTGCCTTATGTGGAAATGCGACATGAAGGTATCATGATGAAAAGTTTTTCGCCATTGATTTATGCTGTAGATGCAGAAAATATCACCATCAAAGGCGAAGGAAAAATTGATGGACAGGGCAAAAAGTGGTGGGACGAATTTTTTAAAGTTATCATCGATTTGAAGAACAATGGAAAACGAGATCTCAATAAATATCAAACGATGTGGGATCAGGTAAATGATGCAATGGTAATCGGTTCCGAAATTAATCAGGATTATTCCGAATCATTGCAACGCCGTTTTTTTCGTCCGCCTTTTATACAGCCTGTGCGTTGTAAAAATGTTCGTATCGAAGGAATTACGATTGTCAACTCACCGTTTTGGACCGTGAATCCGGAGTTTTGTGAAAACGTCACTATTGACCGTGTAACCATTAACAATCCACTTTCGCCCAATACCGACGGCATTAACCCTGAATCGTGCCGGTACGTGCGTATTTCGAACTGTCACATTTCAGTGGGCGACGATTGCATTACGCTCAAAAGCGGTCGTGATTTGCAAGGTCGGAAATTAGGTTGGGCTAACGAAAATATTACGATTACCAATTGTACCATGTTAGCCGGCCATGGCGGTGTGGTTATTGGCAGCGAAATGAGTGGTGGAGTAAAAAAAGTGGTCATCAGCAACTGTGTTTTCGATGGCACCGATCGTGGTATCCGCATAAAATCCACCCGTGGTCGCGGTGGTGTGGTTGAAGATATCCAGGTGAGTAACATCATTATGAAAAATATTAAGGGAGAAGCCATTATCCTGGACATGCTATATACCAAAATGCCTGCAGAACCACTGAGTGAGCGCACTCCGATTTTTCGCAACATCAATATCAGCAATGTCACCGGATCGGACGTATTAATTCCGATAAAAATCAGAGGCTTGGAAGAATCACCCATCAGCAATATTACGTTTTCAAACATCAATATTGATGGAAAACAAAAATCAATTTTCCAAAATTGCACCAATATAAAAATGACTGATGTATATGTGAATGGGGAAAAAATTGAGTCAAAATAACAATAAGTTTAAGAAGAAGGCTGTATCAAAAAGTGTTTTTTGAACGCAAATTACGCAAATTTTCACAATTTCCACTTTGTTGAAATTTTGTATTTATCTGGATAATAGCAATTTATATTTTTATAAATTTGCGTTTATTTGCGTAATTTGCGTTCCTATTTCTTTTGATGCAGCTTCTTTCTTGTAATACGATTCAAAGAATAAACAATTATTGAAATTCAATTATTGAAATATAATAATTATCATTAGTCGTATCGAATTAAACGGTTGATTGGTTACAATTGATTGGCCATTTCGTCAGGTAATAAATATATAACCTTATTTTTCATAAGCAGCATGTATAAAAGAATAGCTATTCTACTCATTTTTTCTCTTCAGTTAATACATTCACAAGGGTTTGCCCAATCCTACGAAACGCAATTTTCAAAGCCTCTTGGGCAGGTTTTACAGGAAATAGGCACGCGGTTCAATGTAAAACTGAAATACGATGCCGATACAACCGGC
>JAKLIM010000442.1 GCA_022709605.1 Bacteroidota bacterium
CGGTACTTTTTGTAAGTCATAATATGGCTTCAGTGAAAAACCTCTGTAAAAATGGGATTGTTTTAAAAGATGGAATGCTCGATTTTGCAGGAAATGTAAAAGATGCAGTTGATTATTATACTTTAAATAACTATCAGGAATCAAAGGCACTTTATTATCCTGAATTGAGTAAGGCTCCGGGCAATGAACACATTCGTATCAGATCCATGGATGTAAAGCCCACAAGAGGGAATACCATTAATATCGAAACAGAGATTGCTGTTTCTGTGGTGTTTTATAATTATCGTCCGGATTCAATGATCGACATTACATTTGAATTGAGAACTACTGATGATATCGTTATTTTTCATCGTTGGATGAACTTTTCGGTAAATAAAGATTCACAGATTGGCGAACAGGAAGTTACATTTAACATACCCGCAGGTTTGCTAAATGCCGGAAGATATTATTTTAAAATATGGTTTGGTGAAAACGAAGCACATGTATTATGGGGAAACCTGGTTTATATGTTCGAAGTAGAATTTACTACCGAAGGCAGTGGTGATATTGTACTTGGTAAGAAGCCAGGCTTAATAAGACCGGAATTAAATTTCAAACACAGAATGTTATAACATCTATGATAGAATTAATAGATTTTCCTAAGTATTTGGTTGAAAGGGTAAACCTGTCTTTTATCAAAGAAAATAAACAAATTTCATATAAAAGTCATCGGGTACATTGGATTTACGATGTGCCGAGTGGTGAAGTTCGTGGTGGGCTGTCATACAAAGAAACTGAGGAATTTATTGTAGCATTATCTGGTAGTTTCGATGTGTTTTTAGATAATGGAATTGAACGAAAAACATTTTGTTTAAATCATTCTTATTATAGTGTTTATATTCCAAAAGGTTCCTGGAGGGAAATGAATAATTTTTCAACTAATTCAGTTGCACTAATTTTAGCATCAACTTTTTATGATCCCAATGATGCAATACGTGAGTATTCTGAATTTTTAAATTATGTAAAATGAAAGATAGTACTGTTAATGAATGCCACATCATTGAATTGGATAAGCATCATAGTATACGCAAAGGAAATATTAGTGTTGTTGAAAATGGAATCACTGTTCCATTTGAAGTAAGGAGAGTTTACTATATTTACGATGTACCCGGTGGTGTATCCAGAGGCGGACATGCGCACAAGGTTTTAAGGCAACTGATAATTTCTGTAAGTGGAAGTTTCGATGTTGTTCTCGATGATGGAAAAAATAAAAAAACATTTACACTTAATCGACCTTATGAGGGGCTTGTGATAGTACCCGGAATATGGCGCGAACTTAATAACTTTTCATCCGGTTCGGTTTGTTTGGTTTTAGCTTCAGAACTTTATGAAGAAAATGATTATATCAATGATTATGAGACTTATGTTGACTACAAAATGTTGAGTTAAAAAAGAAAATGATAAAATTTTTAGATTTACAAAAAATAACCGAACAACACACTCTTGAAATTCATGAAGCGGTGAGTCGGGTCATCGACTCTGGTTGGTACTTGCAGGGCAGCGAAAATGATTTATTTGAACAGAATTATTCAAATTACATAGGTTCTAAATATACCATAGGCTGTGCAAATGGTCTTGATGCTTTAATCTGGATTTTTCGTGCATATATCGAAATGGGTATAATGAAACCCGGCGATGAAATAATTGTACCAGCTAATACATACATAGCATCCATTTTAGCTATAACCGAAAACGGATTGAAACCGGTATTGATCGAACCCAAATTAGAGACTTACCAGATTGATGAAAATCAAATTGAAAGTGCAATAACTCCTAAAACAAAAGCGATACTTATTGTTCATTTATATGGTCAATGTGCTTATAATCAAAAAATTGGTGAAATTTGTAAGACTCACAATTTAAAATTAGTAGAGGACAATGCTCAGGCACACGGTTGCTTATATAACGGTAAAAAAACAGGTTCGATTGGTGATGCTGCAGGACATAGTTTTTACCCCGGGAAAAATTTAGGTGCTTTTGGTGATGCAGGTGCAGTTACTACAAATGACGTGGAATTAGCAAAAATTATCAGATCGTTAGCTAATTATGGATCTTCTAAAAAATATGTTTTCAAATATACCGGACGAAATAGCAGGCTCGATGAAATTCAGGCTGTTGTATTAAATGTTAAATTGAAGTACATCGACCGCGAAAAAGAAGCACGAAAGAAGGTGGCAAAATACTATATTGAGAATATAAGCAACCCAAAAATTATCCTTCCGGAAATTTCCGATTGGAATTCGCATGTATTTCATATTTTTCCGGTACGTTGCGAAAAACGTGATACGTTACAAAATTTTTTGACCGAAAACGGAGTACAAACACTAATACATTATCCAATTCCACCACATAAACAAGAATGTTACAAAGATTGGAATAATTTATCATTTCCGGTTACTGAACAAATTCACAAAGAAGAACTTAGTTTACCAATGAGTCCGGTTTTAACTGAAGATGAAATGAAATATGTAGTTGAAATAATTAATAGATTCGAAGTATGAAGGTCACTTTGCGCGAAGTAAAAGCTGGATATGCTGCAATTAAAAAATTAGCAATTTCAGAATTTGAAAAAGGAAACTACCAGAAAAGTTTAGAATATATTGATAATGCATCTACGCTAGCATCGCAAATAATGTGGCGTTATGCCGATGATGAATTGGAAGAATTGCTTGCAAAAATTGGTTCAGCACTTATTGTAAAGGAAAACAAATTTACACTTGAAGAAAATAAGGTTGTATTTTACGATTATTTTGGAGCACCAGGAATCCTTACATTACAATATTTGCGTGCATTAGTACTTCTTGATTAC
>JAKLIM010000443.1 GCA_022709605.1 Bacteroidota bacterium
AAACAGATAAATTTTTCATAGTTAAGGTTTAGGTTAAAATGTGCAATGGGTGGCTGTGAAGTTACCCATTGCTTTTTGTATGCAATGATGTTAACTTATTAAACCTGTACTTTTATGTAGGAAATAATTTTCTGTTTTTAATTGAAAATATCCATAAAAATTCAATTAGAAGTATCAATATAAATATCATTTTTCTAAATAATTACATATCTGCATTTTAAAAAATATAAATGTTAAATATTCAATCTTTCGAAAAACTTATTGCAAAATGTTTGGAAGTTATACAATTAGTTTATACATTTGCAGAGTAAACAAACAGATAAATTTTTCATAGTTAAGGTTTAGGTTAAAATGTGCAATGGGTGGCTGTGAAGTTACCCATTGCTTTTTTATATAAGTTGATCCGAAAATTTTATTTTGATTTTACAATTATCAAAAAAAGAAAATAGAGAAACGAAAAACCCTGTGTAAACAAATTTGTTTACACAGGGTTCATATTTTAAAGGCGACGATTATTTATTTCCTTTTCCGATATTAAGTCCTAAAGTAATGCCAATGCGCATCATGTACGAAAAATAGTTGTCCTTCCGGTTTTGAAGCGTTGGGTTTTGAATGCTATAAACTGTCTTGTCAATTTTGTTTCCGGAGTCAAAAATATTATACGATGCACCAATCCCCAAAAATACATCGTAGCCGAATCCTTTTCTCAGACTTAGTAAACCATTGTTAATCATAACGATGTATTGTTTGGTCGATGGGTCGAAATTTGCTGATGACAATACGCTTGTTTGCAAGTTGACAATGTTGGATGTAAAGGGTTCAAAATCTTTTGCAGCATAGCCCAGTAGTAATCCGTAATAAACAGGACTGTCATTCATGAATTTTTTATACTGGAAATGTGAATAATAACCGTTCCATTCAGTCATGTCATTGGGCTCATTATCAATGCTCTGAATCCATAAATCGAAGTAATTCTCCTTCTTTTTGTTTACTTTAAGGTACGAAAACTCGTATGCTTTTTTGCTGTTTACAAAATTCACAACTCCACCAATATCCATTCTATCTGATTTTGTTATCATGCCTATGGGATAAAATCCGGCGTAAAAGTTGAAATTTAATCGATCCATTTTCTGTTTTCTGAGCAATTTTTCAGCTTCTGCTTTGGCTTTTTTACGGCAGGTTTCGGCCAGAGCAGTATATTTTTTAACTTGTGCATCCGATTTCCAATAGGAGAAATTCGAAACCGAAAGGTCAATGTCATCACATCTTTGAGTAAGAACGGCGTTGTCGGCCATTAAAGTAGTGGCTTTCAGGGCAACCTGCTTCGCTTTTTCTTTTTCCTTTTTTAATAGTATATCGAACGATAAATTCAGGTAGTCGTTTCCGGTCGACGATTGATTGGTGTCGGACACACGGGCTACTTTTTCGGCAGCTGTCAGAAAATCGCGTGAACTGACATTCAGATTGTACGCCATTTGATTCCCTGAATTATCAGTTGTGGTATAATATTTATCAAGGATCACTTCGTAGATATTAAATAAACTTTCGCTCCGGTCGCTGTAAATTGCCGAAGTATGAACTGCTTCGGCTACTTTAGTAATGTTCTGATTCGTAAGTGTTTTGTTCTTAACTTCTTTTTCCAACAGACTTATTGCTTTATACGCATTGATATGGATGGTATCCGAGAATAAATAAGTTTTATCTGTTTGATTTAGTGAGTAATAACTTTTTGTTATGTCTGTCAGATTATTGATTGTTTCATCAGTTGTGAAAGCATACTCATTCCTAATATTCATCCCGATAAGCATACCAAGTGCAATGTGTTTTTCTTTTGCATTCAGGTTATTTTGCTTCAGATATGCATTTAAACATTGCGCAGTTTCGTTGTGTTTTTTCAGGTAAATAGTTGTTAGTAAGAGCGTAGTTAAATACTCTTTTTTAAAACCCTGCCAATGACTGTCCAATATATCAAAGGTTTTGTCTTTGAATTTGGATCGTGTAGGAAATTTAAGTGTTCTGGTTCCATCCATAAAAGGAGTTATATACGCTAAAGCAACATAGGCGGCATCGTAATTAAAATTAAAATTGTAAACTCTGGCTAATTTCTCCTTGCATAATAAAAGGTAATACACCGAACTGCTCAGGTATCCTTCGGCATTACTCTTGTTTACTTCCAGTAATAATTCAGCTGAGCTATTCAATTCATCCTCAATATCAGCCAATTTATCTTCAGCATCCAAAAAATCCATTTCAGTATCCTTCTCAAATTCAAGCAATTCACTTGCTGCTTTTTGATATTTATCCAAAGCTGTATCAAACTTGCTACTTATTGTTTGCGCCAAAATTCCTGTCGAAAAAGTAACCAACAGGATTATTATTGTTGTTCTCATAACCCATTTTTTTTATGTTATAATTTAATATCAGTTTTTAACAAGAAAATTGATAAAAAGTTCAAATTGCAACAAAAACTTCATAAGTTTATACTTTTTGCAATGGAAATGGCTTGGTTAATGATTATTTTGGAAAAAGGGAATTAAGAAAATCGGAAATTATAAAAATTGAAAAATAGGAAAATGGGAAAATAGGTAATTAAGAAAATGGAAAAATTGGAAAATTGGAAAATAGGAAAATAAGAAATTAAGAAAATTGAGTGCACTCCGAAAAGTCGGATTTGGAAAAATGTCCTGAAAGGACTAAATAAAAATAACCGTGGGTGAAGCCCACGTGCAAATGAAACTCCAGATATACAGCCCTGAAAGGTAGGGTGTCCAAAATGATGTTCCTAAATCATCCCGTTTTTCGCAAGTAATAAGATCGCAATTGCATGAGATTTT
>JAKLIM010000444.1 GCA_022709605.1 Bacteroidota bacterium
CATACCTATGGGCAACTGTGCTCCTGTAAAAATGACAGGTTTCGAAAGATTTTCGAGCATAAAACTAAGCGCTGATGCCGTATAAGCCATGGTGTCGGTTCCGTGCAAAACAACGAAACCATCATAGTCTTCGTAGTTTTCCTGAATAACATGGGCAATTCTAACCCAATTTTCGGGCTGAACATCCGATGAATCGATAAGCGGTAAAAAAGGATAACTTTTGATACGAATGCCTGTTTGTTTTAACTCAGGCAGATATTCCTGAACTTTTTCAAAATCAATAGGTCGCAACGCTCCGGTAGCAGGATCTTCGGACATACTTATTGTTCCGCCGGTAAATATCAGTAAAACAGCATTTTCTTTTTCCACAATAAAAAAAAATAAATAATTGAATTATTATACAAACTTACATAAAAATTTAGGATTTATAAGCTACGCGAAATAATAATCAAGATCGAAGTCTCTAAAAGCTCAGAAAATAGTTTTTTCTAATATAAAAACCAAATGTGTTTTCATTTTGATAATCGTATTATAAAAAATTTATGTAATAACAAATAAAAAATTTCTCATATTTCTAAAAGCAATTTTATTGTTGTATATCAATGTGTTACAAATTCATTTATAAGTATATTTTCTTATTTATATTTTATCATTTTTAATTAAATTGAGCAATTTCACTTTCATATTGTTTTTTGTTTTGTTGTATAATCATCCTAAATTCGTACTTTTGCGTTTATTAAGGTATTAAAACCTTTAATTTTGTGATGAAAAAGCGGTCAGTTCAAAGTGTAATTCCGGAGGTGGAAATGATGAAACGTCTCAGTAAAGGAGATGAGGAGGCTTTTACGCAACTTTTTTACACTTATTCTGATAAACTTTTTGGATTTCTTTACAATTTGCTTCGATCACGTACAATTGCCGAAGATATTGTGCAAAATGTTTTCTTGAAAATCTGGCAAAAACGAACTGAGTTTTCTGACGTTGAAAACATACCCGGACTTCTTTTTAAAATTGCTCAAAATGAAGCAGTTGATGTAATGAGGAAACAATCGCGCGAAACATTAGGTATTGAATGTCAAGCAGTTGAAGAGACTAAAAGCGAGAAAAACGAAATTATGGATGGCATTCTGGAAACTGAGCTAAACACAATACTTTCCGAAGCGGTAGATCAATTACCCCTTCAACAAAAAAGAGTTTACCAATTACATAAGGAACAGGGAATTAAACATGCTGATATTGCCCAACAATTAAATTTATCGGTCTCCACCATACAAAGCCACATGAAATTAGCCGTTGGCAATATTCAAAAATATATTTCGTTCAAATATTCGGAATTATTAATTATAATTATTGTGCTATCTTTATAGAAATTAAAAAATTGAAGTAAGAAGTATCTTCTAATTTACAATCTTAAAATCCGGTCAAATCAAAATCTTTTTTTGGTTTGACTGGATTTTTTTTTCTTCTGTACGGCATATACAATAATGAGCCGAATAAGAAATTAAATTTAAATCGCCCCACAAATCTCCGAAAGAGGACTTGAAGTTAGCTTTGTTATTATACTTCAAATTAATAAAAATAAATTATTTGATGTAAAGGGACTTATAGTTTGTAAAAATATTTTATTCTAATCATTTTTTAAATCAGTTAATCATTAAACAAAAAAAATTCAAAACGAATAATCAAAAATGAAAACACAATCAAAATCAATTCAAATATTTCTATTTGCAATTCTGATTTCAGGATTGCAACCAGTAGTGGCATTTGCGAAAAGCAAAACCAAGGCAGCGAACAAAATCAGTATTGTATTACCTGTTGACACCGCTGTTAAAATTGGTAAGTTGCCCAATGGTTTTACCTACTATATTCGTCACAACGAAGAACCTAAAAATCGTGTCACCATCTATTTGGTAAACAAAGTGGGCTCAATACTCGAAACTGAAGAACAATGTGGGCTGGCTCATTTTTTGGAACACATGGCTTTCAACGGAACAAAACATTTCCCGAAAAACGAGTTGGTTAGTTACCTGCAAAAATCGGGAGTTAAGTTTGGTGGCGATTTAAATGCCTTTACTTCATTCGACGAAACAGTTTACCAGCTTCCATTGCCTACAGACAACCCGGAATTGCTGAAAAACGGATTTCAAATAATGCGCGACTGGGCACAAGATGCAACGCTTGATTCGATTGAAATAGAAAAAGAACGCGGTGTAATTTTGGAAGAAAAACGCTTGAATTCGAATGCACAACAACGTCTGCGCGACCAGTTTTTCCCGATAATTACCAACAATTCGAGATACAGCAAACGATTACCCATTGGCACCGATGAAGTGCTGACTGGTTTCAAACATACAACTTTGCGCGATTTTTACAAATGGTATCGCCCTAATCTGCAAGCATTGGTTGTGGTGGGCAATATCGATGTTGCTGAAACCGAAAAAACGATTGAAGCCATGTTTTCCGACTTGAAAAATCCGGTTCCGGCTCCGGAGCATCCTGAATATAAAATTTTGTTGAACGGAAAAAATCAGTTTTATTCAACTACCGACAAAGAGGTTCAGATGCCAACCATACAGATGCTGGGTAAATTTGAGAAAGAAAAACTCGTTACCCGTGAAGACTACAAGCAAAATATAAGTCGGACTTTATTGAATTTCATTATGTCAGAACGGTTCTCCGATTTATCCAAACAACCCAATTCTCCTTACGTTCAGGCTGGTAGCAGTGTGAGTGGACTTGTTGCTAATATTGATGCGTTTTCTACAAGTATTGTTGCTGAATCGTCGAAACTAGAAAATGCTGTGAAAACAGTGTGGACCGAAG
>JAKLIM010000445.1 GCA_022709605.1 Bacteroidota bacterium
CTACTGGCACTGTTACATCAATCACTATTGATGATATGGATTACAATAAAATTTGGATAACTTTTGGAGAGTATAATTCTGATAGGATTTTTGAGTCTAATAATGCAGGAGATAATTGGACTAATATTTCATCTGGTTTACCATTAGTTCCTGTTAGTACAATTGTGAAAAATAAGTTGTCAAAAACACAGCAGTTGTATGCAGGAACAGATGTTGGTGTATTCATCAAGGAGGGAAATGCCGATTGGACTTTATTTAGTAATAACCTGCCATCGGTGGTTGTTAGTGAACTTGAAATACATTATGACAACGCTAATCCTTCAAATAGTGTTCTATATGCTGCAACTTATGGTAGGGGATTGTGGAAGTCAAATTTAGCTCCATTTGAAATGCCTGAGATAGTTATTAACCTTATTGAAGGTACCTATTATGTTTCGAATACAAATAAAGCCTCAGTTCAAGTATCATTTAATACGGCAGAGACATTCACTTCAAATACCTTTAGTGCATATTTGTCCGATGCAACTGGTGGATTTTCTAATCCAGTATTGATTGGTACTTTAGTTTCTGATACCGAAAAATCTATTAGTGCTCAAATTCCTGAAGGAACAGTATCAAGCGATTTATATCGTATTAAGGTACTATCTTCTAGCCCAATTCTAGAAAGTACAGTTAGCAATTCATTTAAAGTAGTTTTGGATAATAATAAGCCTATAGTAAATGTAACTAGCACAATTACAGTTCCCACAACCAATTCTCAAAATATTGAGGTTAGGTTTAAATTTAATGAGGCTGTTACAGGGTTTGAACAATCAGATATAAATGTTACAAATGCTTCAATTACTTCATTTGTTGTGACTTCGACTTCTGAATACAAAATATTTATTAAACCAACGGCTTCAGGGTCTGTTACTGTAAATGTTCCTGCAGATATAGCAACGGATTTGGTGGGCAATACAAATGTGGCATCCAACGTATGGTCAATAAATTACTATCCTACAGGAATAGACGACATATCTAGTTATGGAATAGGTATTTATCCTAATCCAAGCAATGGTATGATAAATATTAAGTTTGATAAAAGTTATAGCCTAGTTAAAGTTATTGTTATGGATGTGCTAGGCAAAGTTGTTCACAAAGAACAAGTTGTTGGTGAGGGTGTAAAGGGTATTGATTTATCGCACTTGGCCAAGAATATATACTTAGTAAAACTTAATTTGGAAGGCAAAGAGGTTATTTCTAAAATTGTTATTGAGAAATAGCGTAATATTTTAATTTTTTAAATAGGGGCATCAGTAATTCACTGATGCCCCTATTTTGTTATGGTTTTTTTTAGGAGCTTACTTCGAAAAAACTATTTGACCAGATTGAACAAGCGTTCCATTTGTCGTGAATCTGTATAGATATGTGCCAAATCCCATTCGTTGGTTTGCATTATTTGTTCCATCCCATTTTACCGTATATTTTCCTGGTAAAATCTTTTTATTCAGCACGGTTTTTATTAGTTGTCCGTTAATGTTGTAAATCGATATATTTATATTTTCCTCTTTACTTATATTAAAATCTATTTTGATTTCATTGCTAAATGGATTGGGATAAACATTAACCTTCTGATTATTTCCTTCAATAGCATCAATTCCTGTCGGATAATTGAGTTTTGTTATACTTGTTGTAACTACACTTCCAGTAGGGATGCTAACACGCACATAGCAAGTAGCGGTTGTTTCTAAAACTAACACTTGCTCTAGTGTCCCATTAGTTACAGAGTATCCGTATTGACTTATGGGCATAATGAATTTAACCAAGCCGTTACCAAACGATTGGCTGTACTTATTGTTGATTGTTGCCGAAACAAAATCTAGTGAACCGTTATTGGCAGTATTAAAGTTTATGGTTAGCATATCGCCGTTAGAGTGTGTACGAGTTGTACTTTGGGGTTGTAGTGTACCATTGTTTACGCGTATAACGCGAAAAGCCCTTTTTTCATCACAAGCCGCAGCAGTTGCAAGATTATATGGAGTGGTGGTTGTGCTACCTTGGTCGGAATGAATGTGTCCCCAAAGGGCCATATCAACTCCAAGGGCTGTTAGGTTTAGTTCCGATTTAAAATCGTAGTGGTAAAACAGCACCTTCTTTTTACTACCTGCAGCAGCAAGGTCGTTTTGTAGCCAAGTTATTTGCGATGGAATAAAACTTGTTGCGCCATACACATCGTACATATAGCTATCGTAATTATCGTAAGCCTCTAGTCCTGTGAAATGAATATTTCCGTAATCGAAGCTGTAGTCGTGGGTGTAGAACTCTGCTCTTGTTGGAGGAATTTGTGGCTGGCGCCAGCCAAAGAAACGCCACCACTCATTTCTAGAGGTTCCTTGGGGTGGGGGCGTGGCAGTCCATCCTCCCAAATCGTGGTTGCCAGGTACTAAGTAAACGGGAACTTCAAATTTCTTGAGCATTTCAATGGCTCTTGTATGGTTTCGTCGACATTCAAAGTCCTCCAGTTCGCCCTCGTTAATAAGGTCGCCTGTAAGAAGTACAAATTCAGGACGTATTAGGTTGATATCCTTTATTACTTCGTACAAATCGTTTAGCTCTGATTCGTCAGTACTTGACCCTGTATCTTCATAGAAAAGATGGGTTGGTAGATGGGTATCAGTTAAATGCACAAAGTAGTAGGAGTCCTTGTAGCTGTCTATCACTCTAACGGCATTGGTAACATCATCCAGAATGCCACCCGATGCTGTTACCCTTAAATCGTAAAGTTCATATAAATCAACATTTGGTATTGTTGTGGTTACGGTCCGTGTGATGCGCGATGGTGA
>JAKLIM010000446.1 GCA_022709605.1 Bacteroidota bacterium
ATTAATGCACATACGAACGGAATTGCAAACATTAATACAGTTCCCTTTTTGTCAGCACAAAAATCCATTACAAAACTTAATACCAAAATAAGCACGGCAACAATCTTGCTCCACGTCAGGTATATTGATATTTCTATTTTTGATTTCATAATAATTCACAAATTAATTGACAAAGGTAATAATTTTTATTTCTGGTACAGCTTTTGAAGCAGAACGGAAGCTGTTGTAACATCTGAAATGAGTAATTTAACTAAATTTAAACAGCAAATTCTCGTTTTTTTGTATTAAGACAGACATTTTTTATACTTTTGCATTTCAATCTATCAGAATATCAAAATATAAATTAAAAATAATTATTTAGAATATGAAAAAATATAGTTTTCTACTTGTATTAATGTTAATTAGCTTAAACTCATTTGCTCAAAAACCTGTTATCGATTTTGATGTGAAAACATATGATTTCGGAAAAATCAATGAAGATGAAGGAAAAGCAACTTATGTGTTCGATTTTATTAATAAAGGCAATGTTCCTTTGGTAGTAACTCGCGTACAGGCTTCGTGTGGTTGTACCACTCCTACCTGGACGAAAGAACCTATTGAACCGGGCAAAAAAGGCTCAATTACTGTTACTTACAATCCTGCCGGTCGTCCGGGTGCATTTAACAAACAAATAACTGTTTATAGTAATGCTACAGAAGAACAAGCAACTTTAGCCATTAAAGGGGATGTAATTTCAAAATCGAACAATATGGTGGTTGACGATTACACCGTCAGTATGGGCGATATTAAGCTCAAATCGAAGGCTGTACAAATGAATAATATCGAAAAAGGTAAAAGTCAGGTACGCGTTTTGGAAATTAAAAACACCGGAAATGCGGCAGTAAAAACCTCTGTTCAAAATTTACCGGCGTATTTAACAGCTATTTCTTCACCAGAGGTTTTGAAACCTAATGAAACAGGAAAAATCACTTTTACATTGAATACAAAAAATTGTGCGCAATGGGGACCATTAACCAATGATGTTTACCTCGTACTTAACGGACAGAAAAAAATCACCAATGACTTTCAAATTAAAGTATATGGCAATATTGTCGAAAATTTTAGCACAATGACGCTGGAACAGAAACAAAAAGCCCCTATTTTAGAAATGAAAGACCACTCAGTTAATTTAGGAGAAATCAAACCGGGTGAAAAAAAGGCAGTGAAAATTAAAATTGGAAATAAAGGAATCAATACCCTGGAAGTGAGACGAGTAATTAACAATAACAAAGATTTGATTGTACACCCTATAAAACTTTCAGTAGCAAGTGGTAAATCAGCGTACGTAGTGGCAACTGTTGATTCAAAAGGTTTAGTAGAAGGAGATTACAGAAAATCAATTACTATTCAAACCAATGATCCCGACAATAGTTTCAATTTAGTGGTTTTAAGCTGGAAGGTGAAAAAATAAATTTTTCCCGACATTCTTATAACTGAAGCCAGGATTATTCATTATTCTTGGCTTTTGTTTTATTTAAATAAATATAAAATAAAAAATTCAGTGCATTACAAACATCATCATCCCGAAAATGACCCCGCGTTTAAAGGTCTGTCCGTGAATGAAGGAGTAGAATCACTTCCTACAGTAAATCCATACAGAAAAGCACGACAAAAGAAGAAGCATTTGACAGTTTCAGATTATGTTGACGGAATTCTGAATGGCGAAATATCCATTTTGAGTCAAGCGGTAACATTGGTCGAAAGTTCGTTGCCCGAACATCAGGAAATTGCTCAACAGGTTATTGAAAAATGCCTTCCACACACAGGAAATTCAATCCGCGTAGGTATAACCGGTGTGCCCGGAGCCGGTAAAAGCACTTTTATTGAAGCTCTGGGAATGAATTTGGTACGCGCCGGGCATAAACTCGCAGTTTTGGCCATAGACCCAAGCAGCGAACGATCGAAAGGTAGCATTCTGGGCGATAAAACCCGCATGGAAGAACTTTCGGTAGCCAAAAATGCATTTATACGACCATCACCTTCAGCCGGTTCGCTGGGTGGTGTAGCCCGCAAAACGCGCGAAAGCATTGTGTTGTGCGAAGCAGCTGGTTTTGATACCATTTTTGTTGAAACTGTAGGAGTGGGTCAGTCGGAAACCGCGGTTCATTCCATGGTCGATTTCTTTTTACTCATTCAACTGTCAGGTGCCGGCGACGAACTTCAGGGCATTAAACGCGGGATTATGGAAATGGCTGACGGAATAGCGATAAACAAATGTGATGGATTGAACGTGGACAAAGCCAATATTGCAAAAGTTCAATATCAAAATGCGATTCATCTGTTTCCACAACCGGCATCGGGTTGGTCGCCCGAAGTAATTACTTGTTCGTCGGTTGAACTTACCGGTATTAAAGAAGTTTGGGAAATGGTGGAGAAATTCATTCAGTATGTAAAAGAAAACGGATATTTGAAATTGAAAAGAAATGAACAGGCAAAATATTGGATGTACGAATCGATCAATGACCGTTTGAAATCGAATTTCTATACTGATGAAGAAATTATGAAATCATTAATCATTGCCGAAAAAAGAGTGTTATCCAACGAAGTGAGTTCGTTCATTGCTGCCAAAGAGTTACTTGACAAATACTTCAGACAATAAAGAAATATATACCCAATTTTACATGCCCGAAATTAACAAAATATACAATCAATCGTGTATTGATGGACTTAAAAACATACCGGATGAGTCTGTAGATCTGATATTTACTGATCCGCCTTATTTTCAGTATCGTGCACAAAACGTGCAGGGTTTGAAAAATCACAAAGATGTGGAAACTGAGTT
>JAKLIM010000447.1 GCA_022709605.1 Bacteroidota bacterium
GTGAAATCCATAGTTCGCAGCGTATTGGTCGAACAAAACATTATTGAGTATATTGCACGCATCGTTCATGAAACCAGAGAGCATCCGTTTTTGTATCTTGGAGCTTCGCCCCGCGCTTCACTTGCCATACTGAATGCTTCGAAAGGATTTGCAGCGCTTCACGGTCGCGATTTTGTAACTCCGGATGATGTAAAAGATTCAGCTTTAGCAGTGCTTCAACATCGAATTATTGTAGCTCCCGAAAAAGAAATGGAAGGTGTAAAAACCGAAGAGATAGTGAAACAAATTATTGATTCCCTGGAAATTCCACGTTAAATGAAAATTCTTAAATCATTGTATATTAATCAATTGTTTTTCAATATTCTATTGGGTATTGGGGGCGTTTTTTTCATCTCTTTTTTTGTACAATGGTTGTTTTATATTGCCATAGCTTTGCTTATCGTTTTTTTGCTCATAACTTTTGCTGATATTTTTATTTTATTTTCAGTAAAAACCGGACTTGAAGCCGACCATCAATTGCCAGAACGCTTTTCAAACGGCGACGATAACACGGTTGTTATTCACATCTCAAATTTATATCCATTTACCGTAAAATTAAGTGTGATTGACGAAGTTCCATTTCAGTTTCAAAATCGCAATTTTCTGCATTCAATAAATTTATCCGGCAACAACAAGCACGAAACAAAATACTTGTTACGACCTACTGAACGTGGTGAATATCAATTTGGGAGATTAAATATCTACGTTCAATCATCCATCTGCTTAATTTCAAGGCGTTATGTGTTTTCGGAGAATGTAATCGTTCAAACATATCCATCGTTTATTCAGCTTCGCAAATATGATATGTTAGCTTTCTCCAACCGATTGACCGAATACGGAATCAAACGCATTCGTCGCATTGGGCATACCATGGAGTTTGAGCAAATAAAAGAATATGTACAGGGAGATGACATAAGAACGATAAACTGGAAAGCTTCGTCGAAAAGAAACCAATTGATGGTCAATCAGTTTCAGGATGAGAAATCGCAACCGGTTTATCAGATAATTGATACCGGCAGAACCATGCAAATGTCATTTCATGGATTAAGTTTGTTGGACTATTCAATCAATTCAACATTAGCTTTGGCCAATATCATTCTTAAAAAGCAGGACAAAGCGGGGATGTTGACATTTTCAAAAAAAGTTGATAACCTGCTGGCAGCTGAAAGAAGATCGGGACAAATGGAGAAATTTATGGAGAAACTTTACAATATTAAAACGGACTTCTCCGAAAGTGACTTTAGCCGATTGTATGTCGATATTAAACAATCGATAAAACAACGGAGTGTAATTTTACTTTATACAAATTTCGAAACCATAGATGGATTACGCCGTCAATTGCTTTTTCTTAAAAATATTGCTAAAAGTCACTTCTTAATTGTAATATTTTTTGATAATACCGAATTGAATAAAATAATTTTTAAGTCATCTGTAAATATACAGGAAGTGTACGATAAAGTAATTGCTGAAAAATTTGCATTTGAAAAAAAGTTAATAGTCAGCGAATTAGAAAAGCATGGCATACAAACAATACTCACACAACCTGAAAATTTGACCATCAATAGCATAAATAAATACATTGAATTAAAAGCAAAAGGAGTTATTTAAATGTATAAATATTGTCAAAAATAAATTATTTTTTGCTATTTTTACAGCGATATTAAATTCGATAAAAAAAATGTATCAGGTGGAATCCGAAAAACCTTACGAGTAGGAAAAAATCCGTTAATCTAATTAAAAGTATGAATTGGTATTTAAAAGTTTTAAAACAGTATCTCGATTTTAGTGGTCGTGCTCGCCGCAAAGAGTATTGGATGTTTATATTGTTTAATATTATTTTCAGTGCAATTGCTATGACAATTGATTATCTGCTGGGTTTATCTGTTATGGGTTCAGGGCCGATAACTATGATTTACTCGTTGGCTATTCTTATTCCAAGTATTGCAGTTGTAGTACGTCGTTTGCACGACATTAACAAGAGTGGCGCATGGATTCTTATTGGTTTTATTCCTTTGCTTGGAGCAATCTGGTTGTTGGTTTTATTAATCAAAGCAGGAGTTGTAGGTGATAATCAATATGGACCGGATCCGAAAATTGATCTTGCTCAATAATTTTCATTAACAAGATAAAATAACGCTGTTTCAATCGATTTGAAACAGCGTTTTTTGAATATGATATTAAATATGAGAGTTAAGTACTGAGAATAATGTAATGTCACATTAATTAAACCAGTAATGTGCTGTTTATCTGCTTTTTATTAAATGTTAAATGGTGCATTTTTAAATAGTCAATACTTATATATTTCGATAATTATAAATCTTATGATTGTTTATATCGTTTTCATCTTTCCCTGCATAAATTAAATTTGAAATACCCGCTCTTTCTGGCACAATTTTCCTGAAATAATCAAGCCCTTTTATAAAATGAGGAGTGAAAGTTTCGGCCGATTTAATTTCATATAAATTTACCTTGTATCCATCTTCCTGCAGCACATCTACTTCATTTCCATGATTATCGCGATAGAAATATAAGTTGTTATCCAGACCGGCATTATAACGCTTTTTGAGTAATTCGAGCACCACCATATTTTCAAACAATGATCCACGCAAGGGATGTGTTTCAACGTGTTTGGTGTTTTCAATCCCCAATAGGTACGAAGCCAAACCAACATCGTAAAAATAAAGTTTTGGCGTTTTTACAAGTCGCTTACTGATATTTACCGACCAGGGCTGCATTAAAAAAACGATAAATGTGGCTTGTAATACTGAAA
>JAKLIM010000448.1 GCA_022709605.1 Bacteroidota bacterium
TTTAAATTGGTTTTGCTAATTATTTAAAAACTGAGTATATTTGCAATAAAAACACATTTATGCCCAAAGTATTGGTTTATATTACGGCAAAGATTACCTGGATTTTTCTATTTTGGGGTACAGATTTTCACGAGAATAGAGCTCATGTACATGTTGGTAAAAGAGGTACGGAAGAGCTTTGTAAAATCTGGCTCGAGCCCGTGGTTTCAATTGAATTTGGTGGAAGCTTAACTGAGAATCATCAAAATCAGGTTTTGCAATTAGCCATAAAATATCAAAAAGAAATGTTGAAACAATGGGAGATATTTAAATCGGGCAAAAAAGTAAAAATGATTACAATAAAAAAATAAGATAATGAAAACAATTGAAGGATATTGGAATTCAACACCCAAAATCAAGGATATTTCATTCCCTGTAAGAGGAAGGATGCAAGTTAATTTAAGCGATGGTCGTTCAGTTATTGTTCCTTTAAGTGCATTCCCAAGTATAAAAAAACTTCCAAAACCGGAACGTGAACATTGGTTTATTATTGGTGGTGGAATATCATTCGATAAATCTACTGAAGTTATTCATATCGAGCAAATTCTTGGAAATTATGCCAATTATGCTCATGAGAAAACAATTTAAAATTCGATTTATTTGACTTTTATTTAAAGATACATCATACACTGATGTATCTTTTTTTATAAGTGCATAGCTATGGCACATACTAAAACTATCTTCGTGTAATATTTTTAACAAATTATTAATAATCCAATTTTCAACTTTCCCAAAGTCTTGAACTTTGGGAAAGTTTGTTTAATAATTACCTCCGTTTTTTAAAAAATCTCCTTCCCCACTATCTCAGCCGCCACCTTCACGCACCGTGTGCAAGGTCTTGATTTATAATATGCTTCATTGCGCTCGGATGATTCGGGGTTTTGGGGCTGATGTTTCAGTTTAAGTAAATCGGCACAAATATAGGATCCCATTTCGGTTTTAAAGGCATTGGCTGCTTTTTGTACCATTTTGTAGTTCAGGTTTTTAGAAGCTTTATCTTTGGTGTCGGTAAATGGATATTCCATTCCCAATACCAAAAACATGCCACTCACTGCGCCACACACTTCACGAAGCCGTCCCATGCCACCGCCAAACGAAGTGGCTAATTTTGAGGCTGTTTCTGTGTCAATTCCATATTTATCGGCATAAGCCATAAATACTGCTTGCGAACAGTTATAGCCTTGTTCAAAAATTTCGACTGCACGTTTTACCCTGATGTCAATATCTTCTGTATCTTCGTTCATTGTTGAAAATCATTAATCGCTTTCAGCAGAAACTCCGGCGCTTTGCACGGTTTCCAGTCGTTTAAACCTACAAAAGCCAGTTCTGTTTCAGCTTCGTTAATCAACTCATTTTGTTCGTTATACAGTTTATATTCAAACCAAATCCGAACACCTTTTATAGCTTTCAGGGTAGTTCGTACAGTGAGTAATTCGTCGTATTTGGTAATTTTTATAAACTTAAAACTCATGCGGATAACAGGACACATTACGCCTGCTTCTTCCACCGAGCTGTATGGCACACCAATACTACGAAACAGCTCCCAACGAGCTGCTTCATAATACTTTACGTAATTGGCATGATGCATGGTTCCCATGCGGTCGGTATCGGGATAAGTTACCCGAAATTGATAATCATGTGAAATCATAATAGATATTAACAATTTATCCCGATAGCTATCGGGGTTACAATTTACCATTTAACAAAAACTATAAATGAAAATTGTAGATAGTAAATGAAAAAATAGTCAATGTTTTAGTGTTTACAAACATGTGCATCGGAGCTGTGATGATCATCGTGGGCTGCACAATTAGCGCCGCCATCCTGAACATTTCCATCTAAATATTCATTCACAAGCTCGTCCACATCGCCTTTGCAGTTGCGAATCACTTCAATTTTTTGCTCAGCCAATTTATTCACTGCACCGTTGCCAATGCCTCCGGCAAGCATAATACCTACATCCATTTTAGCTAAATCATAAGCAATGTCCGATTTACAACCGCAACCCTGGGGCGATTGCAGGATTTGTTTGTTTACTACTTTGTTGTTTTCAATGGTAAAAATACTGTAAAATTCACAATGTCCAAAATGACTATCAATTTGGTTTCTTTCTTTTGTTGGTACTGCAATTTTCATTTTATTTGTTTTTTATACCTGCCCCCTAACCCCCTCCCGATCCCGATAGTTATCGGGACGGGAAGGGGGAATAAGACGGATACTGATGTTTGGTTAGTAATTTATAATCAACTCCTTTTGTGTCTTAATCCCGATAGCTTCCCGATAGTTATGGGGCGGGAAAGTTTGGCAATGGGAGTTTCGTTTTGTTAAATTATCGTTATTCTAAATTGATTATTTTTCTCTTGTCCAAGGCCAAACCATAATGCCGCCTTCGAGTACTTTAACATTGGTATACCCATTGGCCTGAAGTATTAATGCGGCTTCGTAACCACGCAACGAAATTTTACACCAGGTAATAATTTCGGTATTCTTATCTTCAGGCAGCTCTTCGAGGCGTTTACGAAGCTGTCCGAGTGGAATGAGCTTCTCACCCACTCCAATGCGCATTTGTTCATATTCGTCAGGATTACGCACATCAAGTAAAAGCATGGATTCTTTTGCATTTAATTTGTCTTTCAATTGTTCTGCCGAAATACCTTTAAAAAAGCCTTTTAGCTTGTTTTGCATAATGTGGGCAGTGGCAATACTGTGGTCGATAGCAAGCGAAAATGGTGGTGCGTAAGGTAAATCTGCATTGGCCATATCGTCAA
>JAKLIM010000449.1 GCA_022709605.1 Bacteroidota bacterium
AGCAGGGTGGTGCGGTACTCCCTCCAATTGATATTTGCACAGGAACAACCCAGGTGGCTTTTGCCAGAACATCAACAGAAACTTTCTACATAATAATGATGGTTCGTAAAGGGGCTGAGGATGGATTTACATTTAATGGAGCTGTGCGGAACGACCTTTTCCCTCCGGCGAGTTTTGTTAGTTACGCTGGGTTTAACTGGAGCGTTGCTAGGTTTGGGCCTTTTACAAATGCTCAAATCCCTGCTGGAGTTAGCAACTTTATGAACAACACCAAGGATATTTTTCACCTTGGAATTGTTAATGGTGGTGCCGGTTCAGGTTGTTACTATGGTTATTTTTCTGATTATAACGAGTTAAAAGTTCAGGCTGTAGTTGCAGGTACAAACTCATCGGTATTAAAAACTTGCTATGGTAATCCAGTCCAACTTAGGGCCTTTGGTGGTACAAATTATCTTTGGTCGCCCGATAGTACTCTGAATGATGCCCATGCTCAGCTTCCTTGGGCTTCACCAAAAATCAATGCTAAGTATAAGGTAGTGGTATCAGGTGCTTGTAATATGAAGGACAGCGCCTATATTGATGTTTTAGTTTCTACTCCTTTAACTGCAGCATTCACAACCGATAAGGTTTCGGGTTGTGCTCCACTCACGGTCAACTTTGAGGATAAATCCACAGGTATAAAATACTGGCGTTATGATATGGGTGATGGTACCGCTTATAGAAAGTGGGATAATGATGGTGCTACGCCGGATCCTGCGCCCCCTGTTCCTTTCACTTTTTCTCATACATTCAACAATAATACTAACGACACTATCGATTACAAGGTAGTGCTGCTTGCCAAGAATCAGGATGGTTGTGCTTTAGTTTATGAAAAGATAATCACGGTTCTTCCTAGTATTGATGCAAATTTTACGCGCAATCCAATTCAGGGTTGTAACCCTTTAGCAGTTACATTTACCAATGCTTCGTCGAGCAACACCGCTGATAGTTATCTATGGGAGTTTGGCGATGGGTTTAATCAGGTAACCGCTAATCCAGTGGGGACATTAACGCATACCTATAATAATTTAGTTCCTAGGGATAGTTTATATACCGTGCGGATGATAGCTACATCGCCCCATGGATGTCGTGATACCTCTATTTCAACTGTGAATGTTTACTCTTATTTTAATGCCGATTTCAAGGTCGACGTGGCTTCGGGGTGCTCTCCTTTAACGGTTAATATTGATAATATTTCCGTGGGCGATACTGCAAGGTATGTATGGAGACTCAATGGAACTCAAATTAAGACTACGGGAAAAGATACTACCTTAATATTGACTAATTTAACTGACACGTATATTGACTATGTGATTCAACTTCAGGTATATAATCAGGGCAATAGGTGTAATCAAATAGTTAATCGTACAGTAAGAGTTTATCCACAGCTGCAGGCAGGATTTTTGGTACCCCAGCCTGCATACTGTAACTTATCAAGCGTAGGTTTTACAAATACAACATCACCCGCTACTACAAATCCTGGTGGTATTGCTAACGTTTATAGTTGGGACTTTGGCGATGGTGCAAACTCCGCATTGGTTAGTCCTACCCATATTTACGATAATCAAACTAATAACTTTAAGGATTACACAATTACTTTAACCGCACGGAATCAGTTCGGTTGTCAAAGTACCGCAACCCGGAATGTGCGAATTTACAGCCAAATTTATGCCGATTTTGCAATTACTCCTTCGCAAGCCTGTTCTCCTGTTACAGTTAATATTGATAATAATTCACGAGGCGGAATTGTGTCTTACAGTTGGGATTATGGCGATGGAACTCCTGCAAGTCCAACAAATTTAGATCATACCCATCCATATGCCAATAACGGATTGATAGAATTTACAGACACAATAACTCTTACAGTTACCAACGAGGGAAGTTGTAAAGATAGTCTTAAGCGAGTTGTTACAATTTACCCATCCGTAACAGCGTTGTTTACACCCGATATAACTGAAGGCTGTAATGAGTTAACGGTAAAATTTAGCAATTCATCGAAAGCGAACGCAACAGTATTTAATTGGAATTTTGGAAACGGAAATTCATCTGTAGAGAATTCGCCAACACATACCTTTATTAATCCAACTGGGAAGGACACCGTTTATACCGTTACTCTAATTGCACAAACTGCATTCGGATGTAGCGATACGGTATCCACTAATATTACCGTATATCCTTTTATTGATGCAAATTTTGTTATTGATACTAGTTATGGTTGTTCTCCACTAGATATTTGGTTTAAGTACACAATACACACCGGTATAACAGAGTACCGTTGGGATTGGGATGGAGGCGGAACAACCGATTCAACAACACTGCCTGCCGATCCCTCAAAAGTATTTCACCAGTATGTAAATCAAACAGGTGCTGTACAAAACTTTACACCTCGTTTAACTGTGAGGAATCATGCTGGTTGTGAGGACTTTATGGCTATCCCATTAACGGTTTATCCAGAGGTTACCGCAGCATTTACTGCTAGCGATATAGCCGGCTGTAATCCAATTGACGTATTGTTAACCAACACCAGTTTTTTTAAGGGAACAGCTTTGCCTTTAGTTAATACAACCTATTACTGGAATTTTGGCGATGGAGGTTCGTCAAATGTAGCTAGTCCTATACATATTTATAGTAATGACGATCCGCTTAACGACATTGTATATACTACATGGTTAAAGGTTGTAAGCCAGTATGGCTGTACCGATTCAATTTCACAAAATATTGAAGTTTATAACAGGGTTGAGTCCCATTTTAC
>JAKLIM010000045.1 GCA_022709605.1 Bacteroidota bacterium
TAACCTGACAGTTCCTTATACGGTCACTTATGCTGATAACGGAAAAAAGATTCAATACTATGCGACCAGTACTTGTGGAACGACCACCAGCAATCAGGTAGTCTTGACGGTTAATCCCATTCCTTCAGTCCCAACAACAACCGGCGCAACAATATGTATCGGGTCAACAGCAACATTAACAGCATCCGGCGCAGGTTCAGGAGACCAATATAAGTGGTATGATGCGGCAACTGCTGGAAATATTTTGCAAACCAGCTCAAGTACAACTTACGTAACACCCGTTATTGGAGTTACCACCAATTATTGGGTTTCTATAATAAATGCAGG
Organism: Bacteroidota bacterium; assembly: GCA_022709605.1. Classification (GTDB taxonomy): domain Bacteria; phylum Bacteroidota; class Bacteroidia; order Bacteroidales; family Paludibacteraceae; genus Paludibacter. Next base: position 328 of record JAKLIM010000045.1, read on the forward strand.
AGGTTGCGAAAGTTCAAGGACTCAGGTCACAGCCACATTCCCAACTGTATCAACTGATACACAGACACCGGGGAATGACTTCTGGAATGGATATGTATATGATGGTACAAGTTTTAATGCTTACTACGGGCATTATACTGAAACTGAAACATTTAATCAAAGTTTTGGAGGAAATACAACTTGTTTTGGGATTACTTCAAATTCCAATCCTATATCGATTTATACAGAGACCTATTCAGTCAAGTACCTGATGAAATCAACAAAAAGAGGATTGTGGGTCGTAGATTTGGGATCTGATGATGGAAGTAGATTAACTGTTGATGGAACTTTGTTATATGACAATTGGGAGGATCAGGCATTTAGCACGCGTCCCCGGATTTTAATGAATTTAACGGGTGCCAGTTCGCTGATTTATGATTTCTATGAGAATGGAGGTGAAAATCAGGTTGTTTTCCAGAATTTAACTCAAATTTTAGCAAATAATTTGACTACGAATACAACTCAAACAATAGCAGTTGGTAGTTCAGGTACTGCAATTAGTGGTGATGTCTTTGGAACTCTGCCAACTGGTATTTCACTAATTGGATCAGGCTACCAATGGACATATAGCACAACGTCGGGTGGAGCAAGAATAAATATTCCCGGAGCTACCGGAGCTACCTATACTCCGGATGCTACCGTTGCTCCATTCAACATTGAAGGAACCTATTACATTTACAGGAATGCGGTAGTAAGAAGTACAAATAATGTCCCAATTAGTCAATATGATGCTACGAACGAATCAAATGTTGCAACAATACTGATTGCCAAAAACTATTGGACAGGAAGTGTGAGCAACGATTGGTTTACCCCTGCAAATTGGTCAACTTCTTCAGTGCCAACAGGTACCTATGATATTACAATTCCTTCTTCACTATCCCGATATCCGGTTTTAAGTGGTAATAGTCCTGCGAATGATGTGACAATCAAAAATGCAGTGTCCTTGATTTTAGAAGATGGAGCAACAATGACACTTGAAGCCGGACCGGTATTAACCATCGAATCGGGTGCAACCGTTACAATAGGAACAGGGTCTAAAATCATTCTGAAATCGGATGCAATTTATATCAATTTGAGTAATAATACACCTACGCTCGAAATGGAACGCACGCTTACCGGGGTGAAAGGTTGGCGGATGGTCGCATCGCCGTTGAATACTAAAATTAACGACATGCTTACAAGTCCTTTAATTACACAGGGTTTCACCGGTTCTACCTATCCTTCATTGCAGCCTAACCTCATGTGGTGGGACGAAACCGATCCCGGAACTACACTTCAGAGCTGGCGAAAACCTGCAAATGTGAACGATGATGTAACCGGTGGACGCGGACTTTTTCACTATATATTTAATGGTGCAGGAATTACCGGCGGTGGCACTTATGCTGATGCACTTCCTCAAACTATGTCGGTAACCGGTGTCGAGAATTTTAATGGAATTGGAAGTTATAATTATAATCTGAGTTATACAGCCCGTACACCTTTGACATCAGGTACAAATTACGATGATATCAATGCGCTCGATCAGGGTTGGAATCTGATAGGTAATCCGACTGCAAGTACACTCGATTGGGATGCCACCACTGCATGGACAAAAACCAATGTTGACAACACCATTTATGTGTGGGATCCTTCCGCGTTAAGTGGAAATGGCGATTATCTGTACTGGAATGGGAGTGCCGGTACATTGCCCAACGGTAAAATTCCTCCTTTTCAGGCTTTTTGGGTGCATGCCAATACAACATCACCGGTTCTGAGTTTTACAAATGCAGCTAAAACATCAACTACAGGTACATTTATGCGTAGTCCTGCTGTCAATGAATCTTTGAACGTTCCAATTACCCTGACAAGCAATGGAATGGAAACCACATCATTTATTTCGTTCACTAGTAACGGTATCAAAGGGCCGGACAATAAAGATGCATATCGACTTGAACCAATGAATGATGCATGGATTGAACTGTATACTTTAAGTTCACCTGATCATGTAAGTCCGTTGACCATTAATAATCTTCCGGTCAATGATACAGATTTGGTCAATATTCCACTTTTTGTTGGGGTACAACTGGCTGATTCAACCATCAACGATTCATTTACTGTAAAATGGACCTTGCCTGATAACTGGCCTTCCGATTGGAACATCAGCCTTCAGCATCATCAGGTTTCAACGGCTGTTTCAATGACTGACAACGTGGAATATGCTTTCAATTATGCTGCGAATCAGGCTGTTAATTCGTCCACTTCGGGCGGAATGTATGCTCCGAAACAACTTGTGAAACATGGTGCAAAGAAAGATCCAACTGTAAAAAAATTACCCGATTTCAGTATTATTATTTCAAAAAATGGGAAAGAAATTGGTTACATGGAGCCGGTTCCACGTTTTATGTTAAATTACCCTAACCCATTTTCAAATAATACAACACTTCGATTTAGCTTACCGAAGTCAGAACAGGTGCGAATGGAAGCGTATAATTTAAATGGCTTACGAATCGAAACCCTGACGAATAGAGTTTTTCCGGCAGGAATATCTGAAATTCAATGGTATCCAAATTCCAAAATACCGGGTGTTTATTTCATTCGATTCATTAGTGGTGATACTGTTGAAACAAGAAAAGTAATTTATGAACATTGAAATGTGTGTGAAATTTTTTAGTAATAGGATAATATTAACTAACTTGAAACCAATTTATTACATAATTTGTATTATTTTTGCACTCCCAATTTTGGAGGTGCAGGCTCAAAACGGCACGTCGGTCTCTATAAAGGCTCAGGCTACGGTAATTGACAAGTCAGAAATTGAACTTGTCACCATTAAAAACATGGACATTGACCTTAATAATGCTAAAAACGGGAGAATCTACGTGTCTGCAAAATATCATCCTGAAGCTGCTCAAATGATGGTTAAAGGAAAAGCAAATGCCAGATTTCGTGTCACCTTTGCGCCCGTGGTCGAAATTTCAAACAGTGCCGGTACCGGAACGTTGAAATTACATTATGAAATGTTTGGCAATCAGAAAGATAATCAAGGGGCAAGCGAGCCCATTGATGCAGTGGCACGCACATTACAAATAAGCAGTGAAAGCAAGTACTTTTTCTGGGTTGGAAGTCAGATTGACATAACGAATGCCCGACCCGGAACATACAATGGCGAGTTTACAATCGAAATTGAATATATATGATATGAAGAAATTTGTACTGCATACTATTCTTTTTCTAATCTTCAGCCTGTTGTTGGATGGAACTTTAGCAGCACAACGTGTTAGTTTTGGTACGTATGCGACTGACGATATTACTTTAACACCGCTTAATCTGGGCGAACTAAACTTTAATGATAAGAAAACTATAATCCTTGCCGGCGAAACAGTAACCATCAATTTAGTAGACGATGCTGTTGCGATTTTGTCCATTGTGGGGAGACTTGATTTGGATGTAACCGTTACCATTGATGCACCGGCTACACTTGCATTGGATGCTACAAATAATATTCCTTTGGGAGTACGATTTGCTTATTCGAACACGGGTGCTGCCACGGATGCAATTGCCAGGACAAGTGCTATTGAAGTGGCTGCCGGATTTACAAGCGCTACATTTCCGATTCTGAAGCGTGCATCCGGTCTTCCGGCACCGCCGCCTACACCCGATCATGTAGGTTTGACGGCTGGTCCAACCGGAACTGCCTATTTGTTTGTTTACGGAGTACTTGGACCGGTTCCGGCTGGTGCAGCGGCCGGGTTATATTCGGGCGATATAAATATTCGGGTAGAATATTCTAAATATTGACAAATAAATGTCCCGTCAGTTTCGGGAAAAAGACATATTGAACATGCAGAAACGGTATATTGACATGCAGAAACGATATATTGTCATGCAGAAATGATATATAGACGTGCAGAAATGATATATTGACGTGCAGAAATGATATATTGACGTGCAGAAATGATATATTGACGTGCAGAAATGATATATTGACATGCAGAAATGATATATTGACGTGCAGAAATGATATATTGACATGCAGAAACGGTATATTGACGTGTAGAAATGATATATTGACGTGCAGAAATGATATATTGACGTGCAGAAATGATATATTGACGTACAGAAATGATATATAGACGTGCAGAAATGATATATTGACGTGCAGAAATGAGATATTGATATGCAGAAATGAGATATTGATATGCAGAAATGAGATATTGATATGCAGAAATGAGATATTGATATGCAGAAATGATATATTGATGTGGAGAAATGATATATTGACGTGTATGAATGATTTATTTCGTGTGAACTTACGAAAAAGATGAAGTAGATGGAATTAAAAAAATATAATAAAATTTCCAACTTTGCAGACCGCAAAGTCCCTCTCCTTGGGAGAGGGATTTAGGGAGAGGTCGATAAGTAAAATGTTACATTTTATCATTCCGATTACCAATAAAAGTTTAAGTTGAAAGTAGATGAAACAAAACCAACGCATAGTATTTAACAGGTTAAGGTCTGACTTTATAAAAAATCAGCCCCGAAAACTGAGGTTGGCTATTGCTATGTTACTGTTTTTGTTGTCGTTTCCAACGTATGCACAATTTGTAAAAATAAATATTGAAATACCATCAAAAATAGAACAGACTTTAATGACGCCGCTCGAATTGTATCTGAAGACAGATGTAAATGCCGGTAATCCGATATTTTCGGGAAAAGGTATTCTGACTATTACCGGCGATGAGAATTTTCAGGTGTTGGTAAGCCTTACACATTCTGATTCGTTGATTGATAACGATGGAGTTAAAGTGCCCTTTAAAGTTGATCTGGCCTATCGAAACGATGGAATTGACCAACTGCCCGGTTTAGAAGTAAATAAAAGTGCGTCTTTTCCGCTTAGTAATGTTGGTAAAATTATTGAAAACATGAGGAATTCGACCAAAGTACTAAATGCATATCTTTTTATAAATGCAAATACCGGACAATTAATAAATAAAAAAACCACGTATGTGGGCGATATAAATTTGAAAATAGAGTGTAATTAACTGTATTGTATAACCCTAAAAAAATAAAAAGAAAGGAGAAAACAACCCTTACAAAATGTCTTTTGGGACATATTTATTTTAAAAACAATTTAAATAAAAATCAAAAATCAAAAATTAAAAATCAAATCAAATTTTAAAAACAAACAAAAATGAAAACAAAAATGAAATTTTTCGCTGCCCTCGTTATTATGATGGGCTTTACAATGAGTGCTATGGCACAAAAAACAGCTAATGCAAAAATTAATGGTAATGCAACCGTTACAGCTGGTGTAACTGTTGCAAAAGGCCTTGATCTTGAATTCAAAAATGTAGTACCTGGAGTACCTAAAACAATTGATTTGAAGAATTATGTTTCAGCTGGAACAGCTACAGGCGGAGAAACTACAGGATATTGGACTATTACAAAAGGTGCAAATACTCAGGTAACTATTGGTATAAATACTGCTGCTGTTACTTTTCTATCTGGAATTGTTACTGCAACTAATCATCTTCCTATTGGTTCTTATACCGGTCGTTTACGTATAGGTACGGCGGGTACACCAACAAGTGAAAAAGCTATTACAGATTTCGCTTCAACATCAACAACAAATGTGGATGGAACTGATCCATTTTTTGCAGCATCATCATTTTATGTTGATTTAGGAGCAACAGTAACTCCAGCTACTGATCAAGCTGCAGGATCTTATACTGCTGAATATACTTTAACAGCTACTTATAATTAATTATTGGTTTTAAAAAGGTGGTGGTTTACCACCACCTTTTTATGTTTTTTTACTTGATTTATACTCAATATCTGCATTTTTATTTTTAGTAAAATCAATCAAATTTGAGCAAATCAAAAAAATTGCTTTTATAAAATTCAATGAATAATAGAATTGTGTTATTATTAAAATATAGATAATAATGTAATTTTAATAAATGCCATTTATTTTTTTAATTTATTGAAATTAAGCGTATTATAAATTTGTTATTAAATTAAATATAGAATTTTTATACTAAACTTATATTTTTATGTAAATTTTATTGTAAGTTTGCTCTTCTTTTCAATCGTTGTCCGTTTATTAAAATAATTTTTTACTAAAATGAAAAAAGCAAAACTGATTATTGTACTTCTTTATGTTTGTAGCTTACCCTATATGTTACAGGCACAAATTGCATTAGCACCTTCATTTGTTTTTTTAGATAAAAACAGTGGCATTGGTAACCTTTATGTAAGTAACAACAGCCAAAAGCCCCACGAAGTGACGATTAATTTCGCTTTTGGTTATCCGGGCAGCGATGCCGACGGCAATTTGGTGATGAACTACAACGATTCGAATGCCTACAAACAGTATGCACTCGATAAAATGATTCGTGCTTTTCCACGCAGTTTTGTCCTTAAAGCGGGTGAACAACGCACCGTTCGTATTCAGGTTTTACCCGGACAAAGCAGAAAAGAAGGTTTTTACTTTACCCGTATGAAAGTGTTGGCAAAACCTCAGGCTGAAGAAGTTACTCAGACTATTACCGAAGGTGTTGGTACTAAAATCAACTTCAACTTCGAACAGATTACGGCTGTGTTTTACCACAAAGGAAAAGTTAATACCGGAGTGACGGTGAAGAATTTAGATATACAGCAAAAAGACGGAGCGCTTCAATTGCGTCCTCAGTTAGAACGTACCGGAAATTCTCCTTTCATAGGAAGCATGTTTGCAAAACTTAAAGATGCTCAAGGCAAAGTAGTTGCCGAAACCCAAAGTACTACCACTGTTTATTTTACCGAAATTCGCCGCATGGATTTGAAACTCGACAAAGTTGTTCCGGGAAATTACACATTAGAACTTAGCTTCGAAACCAAACGTAACGATATGATGGCGGAGGATTTGGTGCAAACTACCCGTATCGTGAAGGAAACCAAGGTTGAAATAAAATAAGAAAAATCTCATTTACATACTATATATTGCATTAATAGCTATCCGAAATATCGGTATAGTCTTTATTGTTATTGTAAATCAATTGTTTAAAAAATATTTTTTTAAGTTATGAAGCAATCATTATTTCTCCACGCGAATAAACTTTATGTGGTGATTTTGATTGCTTTTTTCTCGTTTTTCTCAACCTTCAAAGCGCAGGCCCAACAGGAAGAAGTGTTGTTGAGTTTTCGTTATCCGGCTGTCGGCAATGTGTATGTCGGTAGTTTGTACGATTACAAGTCCAATGCAGTTTTTCTGCCGGTGATGGAACTTTTCAATCTCCTCGAAATTAATTACCAGCCCGATGTCAAAAGTTTTACTGTAAAAGGTAATTTCATTACTCCCGATAATCCCTATAGTATCAATTTTTCGTCCATGCAAGTTCAACTGGGCAAAGTAACTCATTCGCTTAAACCTGAAGAATTTCGATTGGGCGAAACAGATTATTATATGTCGCCTAAAATCTTTGAAGAAGTTTTTGGGCTGAAATTCAATGTTGAGTTGGCACCACTCTTACTTACACTCGAAACCACCCGAAAACTACCTGTGCAAGAACGTAAAGCGCGCGAAGATGCCCGAAATCGTTCCGATGGAAATGAGTTGAACAAAGAAAATTTTCCGCTTGGTTACGACCGGAAACGTGCTGTGTTGGGTGGAACCATGCTGGATTACGCCATCACGGGGAGTTATTCTGAAACTGCTACAAGTCTTGGTTATACGTTTACAGGCGGTATGGAATTGTTAGGCGGCGATATTCAGGGAACAATCAATGGTTTAAATTCAACGGATGGTTTCAATACCCTGAATGCTAATGGTCTGCGTTGGCGATATGCCATTCGGGATAATAATTACCTGTCAGGCATTATGTTGGGACAGACCAGTACCACCGGGTTACTGCCCATGTCAATCAAAGGAGTTGCCATTACCAATGATCCTGTTGAACCCCGCCAAATGTACGAAACGTATATGATTGATGGTACCACTGAAGCAAATTCGGAAGTTGAAATTTATGTGAATGAGCGACTTGCCGGTTTCAAACGTGCTAACGAACTGGGTTACTACCGTTTTGATGTGCCGGTCACGTATGGAACTACACGCCTGAAACTTCAAATTTATACACCTTCGGGAAGACTTATTGTAACAGATAAGCAGATGCAGGTGCCTTTCACTTTTTTACCCCGTGGCGTAGTTTCGTATAATATTCAAGCCGGTCAAACTGAAAGCTTTCTGTCTGATTCGCTCCAGGGAAAATGGATTGCACATGGTAATGTGGCCGTGGGTTTAACCAATTGGCTTACAGCATTGGTTGGGACACAATTTCTTGGTGCTGCCATGAATCCACAAAACATGATGTATTACAGCAGCCTTTCGGCACGTATTGCCAAACAATACCTGATAAATATTGATGCTGCTCCTAAAAATTTCTACAGGTTTACAAGTAGCGTAATGTATAGTAATAATCTCAGTTTAAATTTAATATATACCCGTTTTGATGGAAAGAGCATGTTCAATTCGCGGGGCGAAACCGATAATCTGACCGCCAATGTATATCTGCCGTTCAGGATATTTAAATTAAATACCGGAATCCGCTTCAGTGGTGAACATCTTATTTTACCTTCTACGAATCAAACAGTTTTCAGTACCGATTTAAATGCACGAATTGGTAAAGTGGACATGCGGTTGAATTACCGCGATAATTTTATAACTTCAAATGCACTTACAAACTTTGGAGAAGGTGTTTTTACCACTTCGCTCACCTATACCATTGCGCGTACGCCCGGCGTTCCGGTGTATGTGCGAGGAATGTATTTGAGGGGACAAAATCAATATAACATAAGGAATAACCAATTTTTACAATCAAGCATTGAATTATCAAGAACGATACTTAAAACCGGTCGTTTGAATCTTATTTTCGGCTACAATCATATGATCAATTCCTTAAATACACAGGTAGGGTTTACCCTCGACCTGAATAAACTAAGAAGTACGACTTTGGTTAATATGGTTGGTAATCAAGTTACTGCACGGCAAAGCGTAAATGGAAGCATTGGTTGGGATATGCAAAATAAAAAGTTAAACGCTTCGAACCGTCAACAGGTTGGGCGAAGTGCCGCATCCATTCTTTTGTTTGTTGATAATAATAATTCAGGTCATTACGATGCCGGCGATCAACTTTTGCCTTGTCGAGGTGTTAAACTCGATCGTACCACCACCATGGAGGTCGGTCGCGACAGTATTTTACGACTTTCGCAGTTGCAAAGTTACTACAAGTACAACCTCAGCGTAAATCGCAATGCAATTCCGGATCCTACGCTGGTGCCTATCAAAGACAAGTTTTCATTCATTGCCGATCCAAACCAGTACAAGCAAATCGAAATCCCTTTTTATCGCGGTGGTATCATCGAAGGAGCCGTACTTGTTCAGCGCAATGGTGTAACGACGGGTCAGGGTGGATTGCGGTTGATACTCAAAGCCATTGATAAAGATTTTGAAACCGTTATCCGTACCATGAGTGATGGCGGTTTTTATACCATGGATTTGGCACCGGGTAAATATACCCTTGAAGTTGATCCGGTACAGCTTGGTTTTTTAAGTGTTAAACCACTCACCGAAAAATTCAGTTTCGAAATTAAAGCCGTTGCCGAAGGTGATTATCTCGAAGGATTAAACCTCATTTTGGTGCCTACCGAAAATATTCCCGAAGAAAAAAGCCAACCTTAATTCTTCCATTGATTGACTTTTGAAATTCATTTTTTTTTATGTAATCATTCCTGATAAATTTTACAAGAAAACATCATATCCTAAGCCTAAATATTTACAAAAAGCAGTCTAAATGAATATTTAAAGTCATAATATGTATATAAATATAAAAAATTATTAAAAATAAATAATATGTATTGTTCAATATAATTATTTATTAAATTTGCGATGTTAATATTAGTAATATTATACGTTGTTTAAAGCTTTTATGTCACGATATATGTAAATAGTCAATTTCAAATTAACCGTAATAATTGCTTTAGGTCTTGTTTAAACTGAAAAAGTTTTTTAAAGAAAAATATAAACTCTAAAATCGTTTCACAAATAAACATCACATTTCTTTAATTATTTGTTTTGTTGGTAAACAAAAGGATGTATTTTTTGTTTTACAAATTGAAATTCTGTTTTTAAAACTTTCAATTTCATTAAAATGTTTATAATGTCCCAGAGGGACTATGTTAGTAGATTTGTATTTTGATTAGTCGCATCATTAAAGCTCTGTATGCTTAAAGCAAATTTAAAGTCAAGTAATCGAAGGTATAATCAATAGAAACCTTCTTTTAAGTTCTTTAGAGTAAACTTTTTTTATTTGAGTGTCAAAGTGGAAGTATTCTGTTCTTTATTTTTTTTGTCTTGTTTGAATAATTTTTGTCATGTTTGATTAATTAATATTTAAAATTTCAGCCAATGAAAAAACACAATTTCTTTCTTACTGAATTGTAATTCAACATCTGATTTTGGTTACTGGTTTGTTTGTAAATTGCTTAAATGCCTCGCTTTATAGCTTTTTAATTTTAAAAGTATTATCTGACTTGTAAAATTAATGAAGAACTTATTTAAATAACACCATACTATTTATTGTAATTTAGTCTTACATCTAAATATTTTTTAATATTTAAAATAAAGGAATAATCCTTTGTTGGGCAATTGAATGCAAGATAAATTACAAAATTTTAAATCGTATAAAATGAAAACAATAAATTTATCTTTTTCAAGAGTAAACAAATTATATGTTTCACTCTTTACTATTTCCGGAATTTTCTCAAGATCTGTTTGTTCTTATAATCCTTCAATGCATTATTCTTTAAGAAAAGATTTAAAGATTTTTTTATTTTTGTCAATTATGCTTCTTTTGGTAAACCTTGTACAGGCGGGTACAAAAACATGGACTCCTACTACAGGGGGCGATTGGACAATTGCAGGTAATTGGTCGCCGAGTGGTACACCTCTGGCAGGTGACGATGTAATAATAAATAGTAATCAATCAAATGATATTACTCAAGTACCAGAAATTTCATTAAAAAGTTTAACAATATCAGGAAATTGTAATTTGATTAGTTCTGCGGGATTTGCTCTTGCAAATTTGCTTACTGTTACTGGAAATTTAACGGTAGATGCCGGTAAAACAATTGCAATTGGCATTACCACGTTAAATCTTACTGGAGGTATGTTGAATTTTACTTTATCAGCTGGTGCAACAGGTATTATTAATGGAACATTTACTCAGAACCAGTATATTTTGGAACGAACATTTACTTGTGATGGAATCCTGACTATTGGTTCAAACGGAATAATTAATGGTCCTGGAGCATTTGCTTTGGCTTCAGGTGCTACACTAAAGATTGGTTCTACTGCCGGTATTACAACTTCCGGAGCAACCGGAAATATCCGTACTGACACAAGAACGTATAGTGCAGGTGCTAACTATGTTTATAATAATGGCACAACCGCTCAGGTTACAGGTGATGGTTTTCCAACAAATCTTACAGGAAGTCTTACAATAGATAATGCAAGTTATAATGTAACATTGAGTGGTGCACGAACAATTTCAAATGGTGGAATTGTGAATCTTACTTCGGGTACATTAGTTGCAAGCAATTCACTGTCAATGGCTTCAACTTCTACTATTAATCGAAGTGGTGGTAGCATGACAGGAAATTTACAAGGTGCAGGTGTTTACAATCTGAATTATTCAGGTTCATCAAAAACTACCGGACCTGAATCAAAAGGTTCAGGATTGTATAATGTTATAGTAGCCCTTACAGTGGGTCAAACATTAACTAATCCTTCAGGAAGTACTGTTGCACCTGACAATTTATTCACCATAAACCCCGGCGTACAAGTAACCAATGCGGGAACAATTACTGCGCCAACATTTAATATATTAAGCGATGCAACAGGTACAGGAACATATCTGGGAGCCGGAACATTAACCACCACAACAACCAATGTTAATCAATACCTGAGTGCACCTCGTGCCTGGTACATGACATCACCTGTTGGTGGCACAGTTACACCTACAACTAATGCCGGAGCGTTAACCATTTACAGATATTTAGAATCTGCCAATGATGATCAAACCACAGGAGTTTCGTGGTTAACATCAACTACAATGACATCAAATCAGGGGTATTCAGTTACTTCTCCTGCTGGAACTACTAATGTTAAATTTACCGGTCCATTAAATAATGGCAACAAGTCATTTACTTTAACACGTAACGACCATGCAGGAAAAAGTAAAAACGGATTTAACCTGATTGGCAATCCATATCCATCATATCTTGACTGGACTGCTTTATATGCAGCAAATTCATCTTTACTGCCTGAAGCTACAATGTATTATCGCACCAAAATTGGAAGTTTATACTATTTTTGGACTGTAAACAGCATTGGTATTGGTGTTCCTTCACAGGCAAGCAAATATGTACCGCCTATGCAGGCATTTTGGGTAAGAACAATTACAGGTGGTGGAACATTAAATGTTACAAACGCAATGCGTTTACATAATCCAAGCGGTACAAATTTATTGAAAGCCCCGGCAGAAAAAACGTCCGAAAATAAGATTTTACGTCTGCAGGTTTCTAGTGGCACTACCACCGATGAAGCAGTTGTATATTTCAATACCAATGCATCCGATGGATTTGATGCTTACGATTCACCAAAAATGATGAATGGTTCAACTTCATCAGTACCTGATATTTATACGACTATAGGTGTCGAAGAATTAGCCATCAATGGTATGAGTGCCATTCCTTACGATACAGAAATACCAATTCACTTTGTAGCTAACGCTTCGGCCGGAACATCATATAGTATTACTGCGAATGAATTAAGTAATTTTGAAGCAGGTACTCAAGTTTGGATAAAAAATATTTTATCAGGAGTTTCTCAGTTAATTTCGGATGGCACGCCATTTACTTTCGATATTGCATCTACCGGAACTAATCCGAAGTTTAGCATTATCATAAAAGCACCGGGAACGGCTACTCAACTTGAAAATATAAATAAAAGTAATGTCTATGTATATCAAAGTGCTAATAATCAGATTACCGTATCGTGTAGCGATGCATTAAGCAGCGATGCCAATGTATCGGTTTATAACAGTGTTGGTCAGTGCATTGTGCGTAGAGTTATTAAAGAAAATGTAACATGCCTAGATAATCAATTATCATCTGGCGTATACCTGGTAACTGTTATCAATGCAGGGAATAAAACAACAGAAAAAATAATCATTCGTTAAACAAATAAGCTGCTTTATGAAGACAACAGAAAAAGTGATCACAAAAAGGGTTTATAATACTCCTGCAATTGAATTGATATCGTTGGATAATGAAGTATCGTTGATATTGGGATCCAGTCCACCCATTGGTCCGGGTGAAACTAAAAATAATTCAGTGCTTGATTATTTTAACAACGATCCGTATAGAAATAAAGCATAATTCACCTCTATCAAGTGCTCACCAATACTTGTCCAACCTTTGGGCTCCTTCTTTTATTGGAGAAAAAAATAGATATTAAGTTTTTTGAGAGAGAAACGGGAGGAATATGTGTTTAAGTTAATTCATTCAAAAAAGTTCATGAATTTTTCATGGACTTTTTTGTTTTAACAAAGAGGTTTGTGGTTTAACAGCCAAAAATTCGAAAGCTATTTGTTGTTTATAGCAATCACCCCCTCTATTAATGACTGTGCTTAGCGGTTGGTTAGTGTCAATCACGTTCATTGTTTCAGGTTTTTTAAATTATTTAAATTTAAATTTTTGTAATTAACGCTGTAAAATAAATTATGGTTCAATTGTAAAATAAATTATAAATGAATTGTTTTTTTAGTTAAGTGTTCTAATATCAAATGACTTAATATTTAAATTATAAATTAGGGGGCAAACATTTAATATCGTGATTTTGTTTGATTCTTTTTAATTCTACTTAATATTAAATTAATATTAATGTATTTATATATTGTTATCATATAGTTATTAAATGGTTAATAACATAGCGTCTATATTTTTTCTATTTAAACTGAAAGTTGATGATTGATAAATACTAATGTTAAATAATGTTATATAAATAATTTATTATAAAATTGTTTTTACATTTGCAGTGATATAGTATAAGTAGTAAAAATATAATGTGTTGAACATTTTTAAATACTTGCGTGTTTATGTTTTCAACGTATAATTCATGTATATTTTCAATCATTTTTTTTAATTGCAATGTGTTCTGTCTGAAAAAAATCATTGTTTGCTTTTTTCAAAAACTTTTGGGTGTTTATAACTTCGTATTATTGTTTGTGTTTTCATTTCGAAACTATAGTAAATCATGTGCATGTTTACAATAATTTATTTATCAATTGTAATGTTATTTCTCAAAAGAAAGAATGTTTACTTTATCAAAAATCTGTAGCGTTATTATAGTGTTTGTTTTATTATATAGCATTTTAAATGTTTGTGCTTATGAGTAAAACCATCCCAAATTATTTGCCACTCAAAGGTAGACGACTTTCTAGTCATTTTATAATTAATTTTTAAATATTACTCATATGAAAAAAAATCAATTACAATTAAAAAAAATCAAGACATTTCTGATTATAGCTTTCATGCTGCTTTCGGTATCCGGGGCGCAGGCAATAATTA
>JAKLIM010000450.1 GCA_022709605.1 Bacteroidota bacterium
GTACAGTACTGTTGCTGTATTTCAGCCCTGTGCCTAACTGTGTAATTGCCATATAAATAGTTCCATCCGTCCCCTGAACAGCTCTCATTGTGGGAACTTCGTCGCGAAACTGGTAATTATTGGCAATTTCAGTCCCTAAAAAGCCCGCACGTGTACCGGCTCCTAAAGCCGATGTATTCGATGCAGTGTTTGCTCCGGCTATAAAAGTGTATCCCAGACTGTTTTTCGAACGCCAAAACACAACAATATTGTCGCCTAAAACAAACGGGAGTGTTGCACTAATACCATAACCGGTCATTGTTTGAGATGAAAAACCAGCAGTGATATCGCCTGTTACCGAAGTAGAACGATAACACTGAAAACCAGACTCTGTTGTGTTTTTCGATGCAAAAATCATAATTTGACCACTTGCACGAACAAGCAAAGCCGGCGAAGCAAAATCCTCAGTTCCATAGCCCGAAGCTACCGTTGTCACTTTTACTTCGTCGGTCGATTGATTATATGACGAAAGCATTAAGTCACCTGCCTTGTTAATCCACGAGAAATACACATTATCCTGATGATACACTGCCGACGGCTGAGTATTCAGCGACCAGGCTCCATTGTCGGTAAGAGGCACATTCACTTTTGCTGAATAACCCGGCATTGAATTAACTAACAACAAAATGAATCCTGTTACTAATACTTTGTAATTTAAGTTCATATCTTGATTTTTTTATGATTAGATTTACAATTTACATGAAAAAAACTATGACGAGACTGATATTCTCTCCAACACACACATTACTATTTCACAAACAATTTGGTATGGTATGAGTCGTTTTCCTTTGTCAGACGAATAAAATAAACTCCACTACTCTCGATGGTTTTAATGCCATTTCTATCCAAAATATATTCAGATATTTTCTTGCCTGTAATATCATATACAGCCGCAATTGATCCAACAAGCTCAACATCAGAATTGATTCGTATTGCCTGATTAGTCCTTACGGGGTTGGGGTACACAATAAACTGTTTTTGATCGTTTAAAGAGTTCAAGCCTGTCGATTCGTTGGCTGAAATGATATTAACATCGAGGTGATTTGATACTTTAACAGTATAGCTATATGTGCCATTGCTCACTCCTGCATTTATATTTTCACCATCCAAGGTAACATATGCTACATTTTTATCGGGAGCCAAAGTAAAGTTCACCGTAAAATTACTGTCCTCATCCCTTTCGTGTTGACCTATCTGCGTACAAATCACACCTGCATCGGCTGTTACATTTACTTTATACTTAATGGGTTCTGGTGTAGGATACTCAGGCACTTCAGTTCTGTTACCAATTTTGCAATCGGCTACCTGTACGGTACTTCCACTATCTTTGTTCCAATCCTCAATCACTACTTTTACATAACGATATGAAACCTCAGGAAAAGTTACAATTATTTCATTATCATTTTTCGTATAATCAATTATATGATGTTCTTTTATTGCCGTAAATTCTGTACCATCGATTGAACCGTAACAAGACAATTTCCGTGCTCTGATATACTCTGAAACATTTCCTAATCTGTGCATATAACTTATTGAATTAAAGCTTTTTTGCACATTCATATCAATTATAAACGAAGGAATAGCACCTTCAGGAATTGTAACACCGCCATAAGATTTTCCGGGTTTTACAAAAGCAAAAGCGGTAGTAGTACTTCCATCAATAATATATTCGGGCTGATCGCCACCTATAGTTGCATCTGTGATACCTTCGTACGAAGTTTCTACTGTCCAACCTGTCCGGTCGAATATTTCTGTAGTTGCGTTTGGAACTGTAGTGATTCCCTTCATTGTTATTGGAGTCCACGCAGGAAATGCCTGACCTGTCACCATGACTAAGTCTTCTGCTGTACGTCCGATTGAGGAGAGGTCCGAAATTCTGTTTCTGGATTTTTCGTAAGCCATTTTTGCACGCAAATCGGCCTTTATAGCATTGTCAGTCACACGTATGCCCCACTGATTATAAAACTCAGTAAGGTCGTAACCTGTAATTTGTGAAGCTTTATAAATGAGGTAAGCGCGTCTTTCGTCAGCAGCTCCACCAATTACTTTTTCTTCTCTTACAATTCGGTGTAGCCTTTTATAAAAGTCATCGCTAAAAATCAGGAACATTTGTTCCCAAACCATAAAACGTAATTCATCGCGATTAAAACCTACGATAGACTCCAATAAATCGGTATCCATATCGTATATTCGTTTTGAAAAAGGTAATTTCAGATAAGTATTCCGGGCTGTATTCCAGCGGGTTGCTGTAGTACGATTGTAAGTAGCTCCCTGAATATTTCGTTCCACCACATAAGAATAGATATTCACTGTGGACTCTGTAGCCATATTAATCTGATATGCGGGCTGCTGATGCTGATGGCCGATTTCATGGCCGAGCATCCAGGTGTTATTGCCCGGAAGGCCAATCTGAGTGAGATATCTGTTTCTGCTTCCACTTGGATAACCTGTATAACCGGCAGAACTTGCATGCGGACTGACAAAAGTATTTTCCACCAAAAGGAATCTCATTTCTCCGGCTTTTAGACGGTGATGTACAGGATTGGGATCGTTGTTATTCTGACCACTGATCTCAGCTTCTAAATCTAACAAAGTATGAATAGCATTCAACCACGCAACCTTGTTATTCTCTTTGGAGTATAGATTTGCGGCTTCTTTGGTAGCAGCCACAACCACATAATCCGATTGATACAGTACATCAGGTGTATTATACT
>JAKLIM010000451.1 GCA_022709605.1 Bacteroidota bacterium
CGCAAGGAAAATCGCATTCATTTGAGTTATGGTTGCGAAGGTTTTTTGGGTAATTACGAACAGGAAGTTCGCGATCATTTTTACACCTGTCACGCCGGAATAAATGTGGCATCCGTTCTTGCCGACGGTTCCATATCTGCTTGTCCGAGTATCCGTTCCAATTTTCACCAGGGAAATATTTATCAGGATAATTTTTGGGATGTTTGGAATAACCGCTTCGAACCTTTTCGTAACCGGGAATGGGCGCACACAGGTAAATGTACCGATTGTGAAATGTGGCGGTATTGCGAAGGAAATGGTATGCACTTACACGACGATGAAGGCAAACTTTTGGTTTGTCATTATAACAGAATTGAATGACCTTAACTTTTTTATCTGTCAAAAGCCCCATAATCAGGGGCTTTTCCTTTATATGGAAAGCCTGCATCGACACCTTTATCGATCAGTTGACTTTTATCGCTTAACCGTAGAAATCCGTTCACGGGTAAATTCCCATCAGATTGACGAGGCGCAATAAGCAAATTTTCGTCAAGACTTACAAAATCATTATCGGCAACCTCGTGTGGAATTGAAAATGAATTATTCTCAACAATATTTTGATTTAAATCGATATTCTGAATATGTGAACCCGAAGGTTTGAACGAAAGATTATTTTTCAGTAAATGCCCGAAACCCGGAACCGACTCGGTAAATTCTGCATTTCGGTTCAACATATTGAAATTAAAGCGATTCAGATATGCAGTATTGTTAATCCACACACTTCCAACGGGATGATGATTGGAATAAAAACCGCTGGCTTTGTTGCGCACAGCCACACAAAAGCGAATGATATGACCTTTGATAGAGTTCGGAACACGGAAATCCTTTTTTAAACCCCAACCGCCTGCTTTGAAACCATTTCCATCGCCTAATGATTTAAAATCAGTATCGAAACCGTTGTAAAATGCCCAGCAATCTTCAATAATCACCGTTTCGGCCGAGCGAATAAGATCGTAGCCATCGTCGCTGTTGAACCATGCACGGCAACCACGGATTACATTGCCCGCATCGCCAATTCCGCCATGAAAGCCAAAACCGTCCACATTTCCGCCCCGACCACCTTCCGAAGTATAATCGTAATTATTCCAGGCATCGCAGTTGAGCACCAAATTATTGGAGCCTTTATTCAAATAAAACCCAATGGCCTGACCATCGTGCATCGATAGTTGTTCGTAAATATTATTGCTGCCTTCGTTATGAAAACATTCCGATTGTGTGTGGGTAGGAATTGTAACCTGTACGCCGATAACTTCTATTCCTTTGATGTGAATCCACGAACCGGTAACGTTGAACGCCATAATCCGTTGATTTTTAGGCTTTACATTACTAAAGTCAAAAATGGGTTTTTCGCCCGGATAAGCAAAATAATGAATTGGCTTATCCGGTTTTCCACTTTTGTTTAAATGAAATACAACAGCCCAAATTTTAATTATTTCTGAAATGTCATTTTCTGCCATTTGAAATTTTCCGCCACGAATAAAAATTGTATCACCGGGTTCAACCACTTTTTGCGCCTGCATTAGCGAGGCAAATGGTGATTTGATACTTCCTGAATTGGTATTATTTCCTCCGGGAGCAACATAATAGGTTGCTCCGAATGAAGAGATACATTGTACCAAAAAAAAAGTAATCAGAAAAAAAGCTGATTTATTCATGATAATTGTGAAAGTTTAATCACTATGAAAAACGATGAATTAAAATTGCATATAATTTACATTTTAATAATTTTATGGGTAGAAATAATATTATCAGCATTGATTTTCAGAAAATAAATACCTTTTTCAATAAAAGTTACATTCAGTTGTGAAACTAAACGACCTTCATAAACCAATTTACCATTAATATCCATAATCTTTATTGAACCTGAAAACGGACTTTTGAAATAAAGTATATCTTTCACCGGATTAGGATAAAACGGTATTATATCTACAGAAATATCTTTTACTGCCGTTGAAAAGTTCGACTCGAATGCTCCTAAATCAGGAGCGGTTCCATAAAAGGCGAATCCGATATTTTTTCCTTTGTCAATCAAATCACTGCCTTGTTTTAGTTTCAAAAAGTTGACATTGGGCAAACTTCCGTCAGCCTGTCGCGATGCAATCAACAGATTTTCATCGATACTCAAAAAATCATTGCTATCAACAATTACTCCAATACCGGGGCTAAACGAATTATAGGTATTGGTACTGCTACCCAGATTCCGAGTGTCGCGCTGTGTGGAATATTTATACGCTAAATTATTGTGCAAAACATGATTAAATCCCGGACAATCGAGCGTTGTATCTTTGCCGGTCACCATACTCTTTGTAATTTTCTGACTCAGCATATTGAAATTGGTGGAATTGCGATAAGCCGAATTATTATACCAGACAATACCTGTTTGTACATGGTGATTGGCATAAAAACCACTCGCTTTGTTGCGGTACGCCATGCAAAACTTCACCGTATAGGATGGAATAGGATTGGGCAATGAGGAAACAACAGGCGCTTGACCATACCCACCGATCTTAAAACCATTTCCATCTCCCCTACTTACAAATCCGGTTGAATATCCATTGTAAAAAGCCCAACAATTATCATAAATAACATTTTCGGAATTATTGATGCAATCGTAACCATCATCGCTGTTGAGCCATGCCCGACAACCGCGAATGATATTTCCCGTACTCCCTTTGTTGCCATGAAAGCCAAATCCGTCCACATTTCCACC
>JAKLIM010000452.1 GCA_022709605.1 Bacteroidota bacterium
TACTTGAAATGCTGTATTCCTGCGCATACCGACTGAAAAGATGTAATGTTTCCCACATTCCATTCATCCAAGTCCACGGAGTAAAAAGTTCAACACCATTATTGGCAAAAGTGCCCAAATGTGAAGCATAAACTACCGCTGTAGCACTTGTATTTGACTCGGTGGTGGCAGGACTCCACTCGCTGATTCCACAAGTAATGCCATGGTTTACACCATAATAGAGCGTTAACCAGTCTTCAATACGTTTAAAAATATATTCTTTAGTAATCCGGGTGTCCCAACCGCCGTTTATAGTAAACAGTCCGTTTGCTCCCGGATAATTATATTCTGTATCGTAATACATTCTGTGCAATTGCATAGCATCAATGTCACCATTTTTTGCCCATGGATAATTATGAAGGTCAACCACATCGAGCACCCTGATTCCGGAAGCTTTTTCTTCATCAGCACATCGTTTTATAAAATACTCCAGCCAACTGTAGTATTTCCCATTGATCCGTATCGATTCGCTTCCCCATTTAAACCATTGCCATTCGCTGGTTGTAACCGGACCACAGATTTTAATTTCGGGAAACAAAGCACGCGCCTTTTTGGCTATTTCAATGTGACGATCCATAAATTCGGATGCTGAAATCAACGTTTTCATGACATCATTGTGAGTACCGTTCCACACATCGGCTTCGTTATCCATGCTCCAGTATAGAAATGGCTCTTTTTTCAATTTCAAACCGCTTGTACCAAACCAATGCTTTAAAATTCCAACGGTTGAATCTGCCGGCCATTCCTGCGTATAAAGGTTTGGATCGCCTTCCGAGATGAGTTTAATTGTACCATCAATAGTATCAATAACACCACCGCCGGCCAAATTCCAACCTACACCTTCCCAATATTTTGAATAGTTATATTTCCAATCGTTGAAATTGTGGGCTGTACTCGAGGCTACTCTTCCAATAAGTTGAAATGCATACATTTGCTGCATGTAAGGATAAGTTGTCGAAACGTCTTTTGCTGATTTATCCCAATCGTTGGCATAAACATTATTATACCAATCGGGATGACTTGATATCTTTTTTCTCCAGTTGTATTTGGTGGCATTATTACCTCCGTTCATACGGGCAAAGCGCAAACCGGCATCTTTGAAAAATTGTGCAGGTTTATCAAATGTATTGTTTCGCCCATAAATGTAAGGCGACACTTTTTTCTTGTTTAATGTAGCATTTACAGTTATATTTACATCCTGCGCCACCACGGTTGAGCCGGCAAAACAACTCAGCAGGATGATAAAGAAATAAATTTTAAGAGAATGATGTTTCATGATTTTCGGAATTATTAATTGAGATTTAATTTAAAGTTTTCTATTAATTTAGTGATGTGTGTTTTCTTACGATGGTTAAACCTGAAATAACGGGGTTTCTATATCCTGCGGAATTTCGCGCAAAACATAATGTTGGGGTGGATAGCAAAATCAGTAATGATTTTCTAATTGACAGTTGCATAATGACATGTGTGATTTATTTCAATACTAAAAATACAAGCTCATTTATGAATACAATTTTCGAAATCCACACTTCAAAAAATGCAGATTTGTCGGGTCATAAATGATGCTGTAAAAGTACTGTATCGATAAATAAAACAGGAGACATTATGTCTTACAAATGGGTCGTAAATGTATTATTCGTCATTTTGCTGTTGTTTCAGAGTCCGTAGATACTCTGAGGGCGATATGCCGAACTCTTCCCTGAAATTAACGGTAAATCTTTTGGGCGAATTATAACCCACTTCGTAGGCGATTTCAGCAATTTGCAATTGGCTCTTTTCGAGGAGTTGACGTCCCCGTTTCATTCTGATGGTTCGTATGAATTCTCCCGGTCCTTTTCCGGTTATCACCATAAGTTTTTTGTAAAGATGCCCGCGACTAAGGCCCAGGGTTTCGCCCAGTGTTTCAACTGAGAAGTTGTAATCGCCGATATGTTCCTCAACAACTTTGATTGCCTTTTCGATTAGTTTTTCATCCAGCGAAGTTATTGTAATTTCAGAAGGTGAAACATCAATTTTCTGTCGGAAAACCTGATGCGCTTTCTCTGTCCATTCAACAAATTTTTGAATGCGAAGTTTAAGAATATCAAAATTGAACGGCTTGGTAATATAATCATCGGCCCCCAATTCTAATCCTTCAATTTTGTGTTCTTCAGCCGTACGGGCAGTCAACAGAATAACCGGAATATGCGACAATAAGATGTTGGTTTTTATCTTATTACAAAGTTCAGTGCCACTCATTACAGGCATCATCACGTCGCTCACTACAATTGTCACATCGTTTTTATTCAATTTCTCCAACGCATCCTGACCATTGAAAGCAGTGATTACTGTAAAATCATTGCTGAGATTATCCTCAATAAATTCACATAAATCTTTGTTATCATCTACAAATAATAACTTTGGTTTTTCAGTACTTTTGGGGCGATTTTCTAATTCATTTTCCTGAACATCGTTTGCAGCATCTTCTGTTTCTCCATCTTGTTCATTTTCAATGGTTCCAACGCCAATAATTGGAATTTTAAAAGTAAAAATGCTGCCTTTGGGCAAATTATCAGCAACATCAATGCTTCCACCGTGAAGATGAATATATCCGTGCGCAATGTGTAAACCAATGCCACTTCCTGTCTTTTCCTGTTTTTGCGGAGCCTGGTAAAATCGTTCGAAAACGTGTTCCTTTTCTTCATTGCTAATGCCTTGGCC
>JAKLIM010000453.1 GCA_022709605.1 Bacteroidota bacterium
GAACGGGCTGTAATCATTTCGAGGCGGTTTGTTTCGCCCGATTTCGCCCTGAGTTCGGCAGCTCTCAAGAAACCCGCAAACAAACTATCCTGATATAGCAAAAGTTTTTGTTTGGAATACAGGTAAGCCAATTGCCAATAAATTTGTTTCACTTGCGTGGCAATTTCGATCTGCGAAGTTTTCAACTGCCATTCACTGCTTTTCACATTGGCATTAGCTAGTTTATGTTGGTTAACGTAAACCGTAGGAAATGCAAATGACTGCGAAACGGTAAAACTATTGTCCTTGCTATAGGAGTTAAATTGCCCGTATTGTCCATCAATGCTAGTCTTTGGAATATCCCACGAAGCACCTTTCAATGCTTTTTGAACATCAACCGAATAAGCTGATGAACGTACGGACAAATTACTATCCAACGCCATTTGAATAGCTTGTTTTAGATTTATTCTTTGTGGTTGTTGAGCATTTGCAGTTGCTGAGCCTAACAGCAAGAGAATTACTAAAGCAGTTACTCCAGATTTACGTTTAAATAGCTTCTTGAAACTAGCTGAAGAAAAGAAAATATAAAAAATTGGCAAAACAATTAGTGTCAGTAAAGTGGCTGTTATTAACCCACCAATAACTACTGTAGCCAGCGGTTTTTGAACTTCAGCTCCTGCCGAAGTTGACAAAGCCATAGGCAAGAATCCTAACGAAGCTACAGCGGCTGTAATAATAACCGGTCGTAAACGTGTATGTAATCCTTTCAGAACCCGTTCGGTAATATCAGATACTCCTTCTTTTTCGAGTCGGTTGAATTCCGCAATAAGCACAATGCCATTCAATACCGCCACACCAAACAAGGCAATAAAACCGACACCAGCAGAAATAGAAAAGTTCATGTCGCGCATCCAAAGGGCAAATACCCCACCAATGGCGGACATGGGTACAGCCGAAAAAATAAGAAAAGACTGTTTTACCGAATGGAATGTGAAAAATAGCAATACAAAAATCAGAAGCAATGCCACCGGAACAGCAATGGACAACCTAGCATTTGCAGCTTGAAGATTCTGAAACTGTCCTCCGTAAGTCACATAATAACCCGTTGGTAGTTGAATTTTTGCATCCATTTGTTTTGTTACTTCTTCGATAATGCTCTGAACGTCACGATTACGGACATTAAAACCAATGGTTATACGGCGTTTGGTATTTTCGCGAGATACCTGAGCCGGTCCCGATTTAATTTCAACGTTGGCAATTTGCTCAAATGGTATTTGTCCACCATTGGGAAGCTCAACCGAAAGGTTTTTTACATCGTCAAGGTTTCTTCGGTAATCTTTATCCAATCTGACCACCATCGCAAAACGTTTTTCTTCGTCGAACACAACCCCTGCCTGACTTCCTGCAAAGGCAGCCCGTAACACACGGTTTACTTCTTCAACCGAAAGACCGTATTGAGCCAACCTATCGCGGTTATATTCTACTTGCACTTGTGCCAGTCCAGTCACTTTTTCCACATTGATATCTTCAACTCCTTCAATTCCCTGAATGATTTTCTCAACCTGAGCACCTTTTTCGGCTAATGTATTCAAGTCATCACCAAATATTTTTATGGCAACATCTTGTTTTGACCCCGACAACAATTCATTGAAACGCATTTGGATGGGTTGTTGGAATTCGAATTTAACCCCAGCCAACGGAATCAAAGCTTCCTCCATTTTCTCCACTAGTTCCTCACGAGTTTCGGCAGAAGTCCATTCGCTTTTTTCTTTTAAGGTAATAATATAATCACCTGTTTCCATAGGCGTAGGATCAGTCGGTATTTCACCTGCACCAATTTTACAAACCGTATGTTTTATCTCAGGGAATTTGTCGAGCAATATTTTATTGGCTTTTTGAACCATATCTACCGTATTTGTGAGTGAACCACCTTGCAAGGTAATTACACCGGCTGCCAAGTCACCCTCTTCGAGTTGCGGTATAAACTCGCCACCCAAACGGGCAAAAATACCCAAGCTAACCAAAAATATCACAATCGCAGAAATGGAAACCAACAATTTACGTCTCAGGGCAAAATGGATAATTGGATTGAAGCCTTTGTGAAACCAATCCATAAGTTTATCAGAGAAGTTGGGTTTGTGTTCGGTGCTTTTGCTCAAAAACAAAGCCGAAGCCATTGGAACATACGTTAATGAAAGAATAAACGCTCCTAAAATAGCAAACGCCACAACCTGTGCCATAGGTCCAAACATTTTCCCTTCAATACCCACCAAGAATAAAATAGGCATATAAACAATCAAAATGATTATTTCGCCAAAGGTTGCGGCAGTTCTTATACGGCTCGAAGCCTGAAAAACTTCCTCGTCCATTTGTTGTTGCGAAAGCCGTGAAACTCCCATATAGTGCTGCTTGCTCGTTGAAATTCGATATACCACACTTTCTACAATAATCACTGCACCATCCACAATCAATCCAAAGTCAATTGCACCAAGGCTCATTAGATTCCCTGACACTCCAAATAGATTCATTAGTGAAATGGCAAACAGCAATGAGAGTGGAATCACTGAAGCTACGATTAACCCGGCACGGAAATTTCCCAAAAATAATATCAAAAGGAAAATAACTATTAATGCCCCTTCAATCAGGTTTCTTGAAACTGTACCAATGGCACGACCCACCAAGTCAGATCTATTCAAAAACGGTTCAATTGTCACACCCTTAGGCATTGATTTTTGAATAG
>JAKLIM010000454.1 GCA_022709605.1 Bacteroidota bacterium
CCTTATTGGGATCGGCATTGGGCATACCCAACAGCTTAAGGTCACGTTTCTGAAACAGGAAAGCCACAGCTTCGGTAAATGAAGTATTTGGAACTCCCTGCAGCATATAATAATCCACATCATTCATGGTTATGGTTTGTTCGGTATTGTGTCCAAACTCATGAATGGCAATGTTATAGCCTTTATAATCCATACCTGTTGGGGCAATTCGGGTACGCAAATGTGCAAAATCGTTGCGCATAGTTGCACCCCAGGCATGACCTGAACCGCGAGCCGGGTCAACTTTAATAAGCGAAGCAATCTCTTTGGCTTTTGCTTCACTCCAACCTAATTTTATAAGAATGTTTGGTAAATCTGCCTCAAGGGCTTTTGGATTCGGATATTTTTTAGCCGTAATTTTGGTCAATTCTTCTTCCGAAATTTCAGGTTTCGATTTAAAACCATTGTACCAAATATCATACGGGCGAAGTTTACGACCTAATTTTTTCTGGATCAATGCCGCTGTTTTTTTAACTTCGGGCGAACTCAACAAATTCTTAAACAAAGTTTCCACATCTTTTTGCGGTATTTCCATGTATTCATTGAAATTACGATCCAGTGCTGTAGGTAATTGTGGCGTATAAATATCCAACTCTTTGTAAGCCTTGAAGTTATTCAACAACACTTCATATCGTTTGCTATTTTCCGGTGTAGTAATCACAGGTTTTCCATCAAGCAAAATTGAATTTGACTTGGGATTCCAGGTGAATTTCTCGTTATTTATAACATCAGTGGGGATGGATTGATCAATGATTCGTTTCATTACCGAATAAATCATTTCCTGTTTTTCCTGTCCGCGTTTTTTATCGGCATAATTCGATTTCAACTCATCGCGCAATCCCCAATGGCTAATCAACTTCATATCGGCCGGAAAAAGTTTTTCACCCTTATCGTTTTGCAACATTCCCATGCAAATATTATAACCGGAAATATAAGAATCAGCCGAAGCGAGTGTTTGTGAAAGATGTTGAATTATATCGGCCGGAATACGTGTCGTAAAACGGTCGCCCAGACGCGCAAAAGCCCATTGTTTACGGGTCCACTGTTTGCCAAGTTTGGTTTTTTCGTCCAACGAATAATATGGAAAATTGAGCGCAACAATAAAAGCAATTTTATTTGCATACAAATCATTATCAAGATGTGAACCAATATTGTATCCTCCAAAAAGTTCATCTACTGCGCTTATTTCTTTACCGGTTAACTGAACAGGTTCTTTTAACTGTAAATCAATTTTATTGTAATAGCCATTTATAATTTCCAAATTGCGCTGAACAGTGCCAAACAATTCATCTAATTGTGCTTCGTTGGCTATAAAGTTGGTTTTGCAAAATGCACTAAATTCTTCCGATGTGCCATCAGTTTCGCGCCAAAGTGCAGCAACCTGATTTACACCGCGTTCGGCACGAAAGTTTGAAGCTTCACCATGTTTACCGACAATGGATTTAATCACATTTTGTGCTAAATTAGCATCAATATAAATATTCTTTTTCATTGTTGCGGAATTGTTTGAATTGGGCGTAATGGCAAAAAGAGATGACGATAAACTTATCAACATCAATGCAGTAATTAATTTAGTTTTCATATTTTTTATTTAAAAATTTACAAATATATTTCAGTACAATTCACTAAAAATGCGATTGTTATATGTTTATAAAATCGAATTTTTGATCAATAACTCCGATATTAAAAACGATGCAAATATAATGTTTTTTCTGAGAGGGATTACATAATTGTAAAAGCAGAATAAGTTACAATTGAGGCTTTTATTTTTCAACAAACCTTTTTAATGATTTTATTGTATTGATAGGAGAGTCAATCAAAACCATATTTAGAAGCCAGTCTGGTAATTTTTCGTCCGGGTCTAAGAAGAATTCGAGTTCAACATGTGCACGATTTTTCTGGGGTTTTACAGTCCAAACCTGGCGGTAATCTTTTATACGAATCATGTCCTTGTTTTTTGCAAATGTGCCTTTCGATGGCAAGCCAACGAGCCTAAATTCACCTGAAGTCTTATTAACGGTGGAAGTTACATCTACTGTTAAATCTCTGTCCTTAAACGGCCAGGGCATATCATAAATCAAATGGTATTGGGCTTTTTTATTTTTTTCGTATTGAAGTACTTTTATCTGACTGATATTCTCATCCCACCATTCAGTATGATTTACATCTTCCAATACCGAAAAAACTTTCTCAGCCGATACACTAATTTCTGTCACTCCTTTAAATATTTTCTTATTTCTTCCGGTTTCCAGTTTGGAGTAAAGTTTTATTCCCTCTTTTTCTTTCACAAACTCCCAGTTTTGACTGAATAATGAGCATGTAAACATCAATGAGAGCATCATTGTAAAAACAGATAACCAATTTTTTTTCATGCAGTTTTGAATTTAAGGTGTATAATTTTATTTTCCTAATTTCTTATTTTCAAATTAATAAAACATTAAAGATATCTAAATCAGTTCTTTCATCATCTTATAATGCGGGATGCCTACTTCGTAAAATTCAGCTTCAAATTTCTGATAACCAAGTTTTTGATAAAATTCCACAGCAGTTTTTCGTGCATGAAGTAAAATTTTATTATACCCCGAATTTTTAGCTTTCTCCTCTGCAAAAAGCACCAATTTACTGCCAATTTTTTTCGATTGATATTTTTCAGGTACTGCCACTTGCCTCATTTTTAA
>JAKLIM010000455.1 GCA_022709605.1 Bacteroidota bacterium
ACACAACTTGTGTTAGTAAAACCGGTTTTCATTACATCGTCCAGGTCGATGTCCTCACCTTCGTCGCGCAAAGTGTCCAACACTGTCTTTTGAGCCAAGCCGTGCAACAGCAAACGAGTTGAGTCAGCTTTAGGGTCGCAACCCACCACCATTACTTTTTTTCCCATTTCAGCCAATCCGGCTACAGTGTTCTGAGTGGTTGTGCTTTTGCCAATACCACCTTTTCCGTAAATTGCAATCTTTCTCATCTTTTTTATACTTTAAAATGAATACTCTTTTTATGAATTAAATTTTAAATCCTGACTAGCATTATCCATTTACCGTGCCATTAACAATTATTTACAATTTACACGTTTACAATTTACTATTTAAGACATTGTATATTTGATAATTAAAAATTACAAAATACTTTCAAAATTATCAGAAACAAGAATTTTAACGGATTACCCGGACATAAAAAACCTACCAAAATGTAGGTAAATATGTTATAAAACATGTTTTTCTACGTAATTGTAGGTGAAAATATGATTTAGAAAATTGACATCAAATTTGTACCTTTGTGAAAAAACATGACACACCAACAATTGATAAATACAACAGTTTTTTTTGTAAAACAAAAACTTGCTAATGCTGAAGGTGGGCACGACTGGTGGCATATTTATCGTGTGTGGCAATTGGCCAAAAACATTGCTGCATCCGAAAAAGTAGATTTATTGGTAGTAGAACTCGGTGCATTGTTGCATGATATTGCGGATGCAAAGTTTCACAATGGCGACGAAAGCGTTGGGCCAGGTTTGGCATTGGAGTTTTTGCAAGCTAATGGAGTTAATGAACTAACACGAAACCATGTTGTGAATATAATCGAAAACATATCGTTTGGAGGTGGCAATCAAATGAAGTTTTTTAACTCACCAGAATTGGCAGTAGTGCAAGATGCCGATCGCCTCGATGCTTTGGGAGCAATAGGCATTGCCCGTACTTTTAATTACGGTGGTTTTAAGAATCGCGAAATATACAACCCCACCATTAAACCCAATTTACACATGACCAAAGAGGAATACCGCAACAGTACAGCACCTACCATCAACCATTTTTACGAAAAACTATTGCTGCTCAAAGACAGAATGAATACCGAAACCGGAAAACGAATGGCAGCGGAACGCCACCGCTTTATGGAATTATTTTTAGAACAATTTTATGCCGAATGGGAAGGCGTAAGGTAGTTTTTAGTCAATAGTTTATAGTAAAAAAAATACATACTGATTTATGAAAAGATTTGTTGCACTTCTCCGCGGCATAAACGTAGGTGGAAACAATATTATTAAAATGGCTGAATTAAAAACTTGTTTCGAAGAAATGGGTTTTGCAAATGTGGTCACCTATATACAGAGCGGAAACGTATTATTTGATAGTAACGAAACCGATCAGCTCAAATTAACACAGGAAATTGAGAAAGCATTATCAGAGCGTTTTAATTACAATTCAAAAGCTTTTCTGCTATCGCAACAAGCTTTGATTCAAATTATTAAAACTGCTCCCGATGGATTTGGCATTTATCCAGACGAATATCGTTACGATGTCATTTTCCTGAAACCGCCACTCACTGCCGAGGAAGCCTTGTCGAAAATAAAAACAAAGGAAGGAGTGGATTTTGTAACTGCAGGCAATGGAGTTCTATATTTCTCACGACTTAGCGCCATGTCGGGTCAAAGCCAAATGACTAAAATGATAGGCACAGCCATATACAAAGAAATGACTATAAGGAATTGGAATACAACGACAAAACTGGCGGAATTGTAAGTTTCAACAGTTTTTTGTTGTTTCTAAACAACAAAAAACTATTGAAAATGTATTTTACAAATAACAATTTTTCAAATTTACTTCACTTAAACCTCTCGTCAGAACGGAGTTTTTCCAACGGAAGATCTTTATTTTTCTCCAACCAACCAATTATCACATCTAAACGAT
Organism: Bacteroidota bacterium; assembly: GCA_022709605.1. Classification (GTDB taxonomy): domain Bacteria; phylum Bacteroidota; class Bacteroidia; order Bacteroidales; family Paludibacteraceae; genus Paludibacter. Next base: position 1,969 of record JAKLIM010000455.1, read on the forward strand.
TGTCATAACGCGGGTAAAATGGTTTTATGTCGATAAGGGGCGTACCATCAAGCATATCAACCTGCTCTATGTGCAGAATATTTCCTTCAACACCAATCAGCTTTACTGTGGAAACGCCAATAGCATTAGGACGTTTGGGCGCTTTGGTGGAAAAAATGCCATGTGCTTCGGTATCCATAAACGGCACAACTTCCAACTCGTAACCTTCAATTTTATGAAAATTATAAATCAGTGTTATATGCGAAAATCCTTCGATATCTTTTAGTCCTGCAACATATTCGGGCAAGAGTTCAATTGTACCGCAAATTCCTTCGGCAGCAATGGGTTGAATGGGCATATTTTTTATATCGGTATACGGGGTGTGAATAATGCCAATTGGATTAAGAATAATTTGTTCCATAATACAGATATTACAACTTTTCCAAAGTTTTGAACTTCGTAAAAGTTAATGAATGATTAATCTACCGCCAAAATCACATCCGAAGCTTTTATAATGGCGCTGGCAATAGTGCCTACTTCCAACCCGAGCGAAGCAACTGACGATTTGGTAATAACTGCCGTAATCGTAAAATCACTTCCCAAACTTATCGAAACTTCGTCGTTAACCGATCCTTCGAGTATGGACGAAATTTTACCTGTCAACACATTGCGTGCACTGATTTTCTGCACATCAATACCGATAATTACATTCAAAGCCTTGATTAAAGCATAAGCGGTTTTATCTGCTTCAAGTTCCAGACTTTTTATA
>JAKLIM010000456.1 GCA_022709605.1 Bacteroidota bacterium
GCATTTTAAATGTTTTAATTCTCTCGAAAAAAATTCTAGTTTAAGAAATTATGTTGCTATTGATTTTAGCATTAATCGTGCTTCAACCTTCCGCTTCCAGATGCTTGTACATCCACAACCGGATTTCCGGAGTAAACAATATTGCCAGAGCCTGTTATTACTGCTTTAAGCGATTTTATTGCATAAACATACATATTTCCGCTGCCCAAAACACTACAAATTGCATCGTTTGCAACCAAATCACGCAAATACATTTTTCCGCTGCCTGTTGTCGATGCTTTCAACTCTTCGGCTGTTCCGATAAAATTGAACGATCCACTTCCCGAAATACTCATAAATAGTTTTGAATATTCCGCACTTACATTTCCATTGATGTTACCACTCCCTGATATAGAGGCTTTTTCGAGTTCTGGAAACGCAGAGTTAAGTTTGATATCGCCACTACCTGAAACTTTAACTTCGTATAAGGCAGTTGGTAAAACAACTTTTACTTTTGCCTTTGAATTAACTAATGAAGTAAATGGTTTCGTTTGGATGATTAATGTATTGTTAACCACATTTACATCCCAGCAATCAAGCATGTTTTCATAATCCGAAAGAATTACTTCCAATGAGTCGCCTTTGGTTATTTCCACATCAGCTGATGAGGATGTTTCAACGGATGAAAATCCGGTAACCGAAACATATTCTTCAATGATAGGACCTTTGCCCATAATACCATCGATGTTCAATATGCATGAAGTTGAAACGAAAGTTACAAAAAGCAGTATTAAACTGCGAAAAAGATTTTTTGTGTTCATAATTTTTTGAAAATTAAATTGTTATGTATTTATTAAATTGTATTTATTTTGCAGTACGGTTTTGTTCTTCAGTCGAAGCAGTTGATCGTAACAGTATTGTTCGCATTGCCTTGAACATTCCAATTTTCAAATTGAACTTCGCCTTTTATCAATTCGATATTGTGTGCGTTAGTTACAATTACATTTGCAAACTCAATGGGTGCATTGTTTATATCGGTAACTTTACCTGTAAGTAATTGCGCCGCAAAACTAAATTGGCCATTAAAAAAGAAGATAATAACAATAAATAATAAAGTTTTGATATTGAAATGTGCTTTCATTTTGAAAAAAAATTATGTTTTGTTTGTAGATTGAATTTATTACGAAACAAAAATAATTCTGTGGGAATTATCACACAATTAATAAGTTATGAAAGACTGATAAGTGAAGTTGAATGACAAAAATGTGCAATTAAATTATGAAAGTGAGTGAAAGAAAAAGTTTTAGATTGATTTTTTATCTCATTCGTATAATTTTGGTAGATTAAAAATCTGCAACTGTGTTTTCTTTTATTTTACAACAAAATTTTTCAATCGGAGGGTAATATTAAAAAAAATCTTAATTGGGGTGTATAATAAAATATTGTTAAAACTGATATTTCAATCCGCATTTCAGGTATGCCGATCCGGGCATTTTGAAGCCGGGCTGATTATAATAATCTTCGTAAATCTGACTGCCCCGATACATGTCGAAATACACGCCGAGTTTGTTTCCGTTGGCATACTTAACAGGAAAAGCTGAAATGCCTATTGTTGGTCCGGCCGAAAAGCGATGGATGTTATATTCGGGTAATTTAAACACGGTTACATCGTTTACATTCAACATATTATATTGAACAGCCAATCCCAACTTCAATTGAAAATCGAAATCCCGATTGAAAAAAAAATTGTATGTTAACGGTACGATTATTTGCGATAACGCAATGCGGCGCACGCCAATAAAGTGATTGCCGTTGTCGATATAATTGAACGTGTGATGATTGAACATATAATCCACTCCTGTTTCCACTTCGTTTTTTCCAATTGGCTTATTGATGTGAATACCGGCATTGAAACCGGTTTGGGATGCACCGGTAAATGCATCAACAGTAGCTTCGGCCAGCGTACTTACACCCGGTACAAGGCTCATATCGGTATTTTCAACAATTCCACCGTGATTGATGCCTGCTTGAAAGGAAATTTTTTGTTTTGCCGTGGAACACGATATTGTAATGGCAATTAAAATAAACACACCGATACAAGCTGCAAATCTTATGGTATTGTATTGCATGATTCAATTATCTCTTCTTTCAAAATCTTCTAACTTCTTCTTTTTTCTCCTTTTGATAATCAAATAAATAATTATCAAAACAGAAGCTAGCGTAATGATAGCATAAACAGCACCAATTAACAAAGCAAATGTGTTCATATTGAATGATATTTGAGTTATTTGAGTTTTACAGCTGTACCGTAAGCCAAAATTTCGGAAGCTCCTTGCATAACCGTCGATGAAGTGATTCGAAAACCAACAATTGCATTAGCGCCCATTCTTTCAGCATCCTTTATCATTCGTTGCATTGCCTGTTCTCTCGATTCGGCTTGCAACTTGGTATATTCTTCTACTTCACCGCCAACAATATTCTTAAACGAAGCCATAATATCGTTGCCAATATTCCTTGCCCGAACTGTGCTTCCGCGCGCAATGTCTAAAATCTGTTCAATTTCCCTGTTTGGAATTGATTCTGTGGTTGTTACAATCATGATTTAAATTTTTTAATTGGTTATTTTTGATAGACTTATTATTTTACTAATAATTAAAGTACAAATCTAACTTGATTGAATTTATAGAAAAAATTATATTGGTTGAATGACGGAAAACAGAAGTTGAATAACTA
>JAKLIM010000457.1 GCA_022709605.1 Bacteroidota bacterium
ACATTGGCCAATAATTTTCGTGGTTCATCTTTAATGCCGTATTCCCTGAGTGCCGAGCATGAATCGTGGAAAGTAACTTTATGCGGAAACGAAGCGCCAACATCTTCAATTTTAAGTACATTCACCAGAAAATCGGTTAGTTCGAATATTTCAGGTTTCAATACATTTAATTTTTCCAACAAATCATTTCTGTCAGCCAAAACTTTATGGTAATGATGAATTATAAAACCCGTACACGAACCCGAAGGTGACACAACGGGCATTCCGGCAGGAAAATCATTCAGGAATTTTTCGGCAAGCGAAGCCGTTTCTTTCCAGTAACCACTGTTGAACGCCGGCTGTCCGCAGCAGGTCTGTTCGGGATTGTAATGAACTTTACAACCCACCTTTTCGAGGATTTTAATGACGTTAAATCCCGTTTCGGGGTACAATTGGTCAATATAGCAAGGGATAAATAGTTGTATGTCCATTCTTTGTCTTTAGTCTTTACTCTTTGTTCTTTGTTCTTTGTTCTTTGTTCTTTGCTCTTTGCTCTATAAAAAATCAGTACCATAAATCCACATATACCGGCAAATGATCGGCGAAACCACCCTGATATTTCATGCCTTTATACGTTCTGAAAGGTTGTTTGCCCAGAAAAACCTCATCGTTTTCAAGCAAATAATCTGCTTCGAAAACATGAGCATCTTCTGCCAGTGTAAATATTTTGTTTAATGGGTTCAGCAAATTGCCTGAAACTATGATGTGATCGAGTGCGCCCCATTCTCCCTCATGTTTATGCGATCCTTTGCCACTTACATGGATCGGAAACATTAAATTATATAATTTATTCATTTCAATATCTTTTTCGGGCGGTTGGGCGTTTAATATTTTCAACATACTATGATTGGTTGGGTAATCGTTAAAATCTCCCATTATCAAGATGTTAGGGTGCGATCCGGCCGTAAAAATACTGTCAATTTTTGAACGAAGTACCGATGCCACATGTATCCGTCTTTCTTCCGATTCAAGCTCACCTCCAAGTCGCGAAGGGAAATGACACACAAAAACATGCAATGTATCGTCGGTTGGCAATACACCTTTTGCAAAAAGTATATCGCGTGTTTTGGTCTGTGGAGCCGTTGGAAAGTTAATTCTGATTGCCTCGTCATGAATCGGCCTGAATTTTTGCGGCTGATATAACAAGGCTACATCAACTCCTCTTGCATCAGGCGATTCGTGTTGCAAAAATTCATATCCAAGATTTTTTAACCCTGAATATTTGGTCAGGTCAGTCAGACATTTACGGCTCTCAATCTCGCATAATCCAACCAAAGCAGGGCCTTCCCAACCTCCTACAGCAGCGATAACTTTCGATATATTAACCTGTTTCCGCTGATATTTTTCATAATTCCAGGCACGCATGCCCGTAGGTAAATACTCTCCGTCCTCGGTTGTAGAATCATCAACACAGTCGAAATAATTTTCTACATTATAACACAATACTTTAAAACAAATCTTTTCGCTATTTTGAGCCTGAAGATTCAAAAGTAATAGAAACGGAATTACAAACACTACTGATTTTTTCATAAGGCAAATAAATAAATTTTTTCAATGGCAAAATTAAAAAATAAAATCATTAAATACTAATTTGGATTCGATTCGTATTAATTTGTTTGTATGAACGAAATATCAGCCTTATTGGCAGATAAATACAACCTTTTGCAAGCAGTAATCATTCAAAATTCATATTTTTTTAATAATTTTGAAACCGATTATGAAAAATTGCAATTCATACCTTTTATCATAAATATTTTTAATGAAAAAAATCATCCTCTCACTTTTTCTTTTTATTCCTTTATCCCTTTATTCGCAGCTGGTAATCAATGAGATAATGCCAAATAATGTGTCGGCAGTAATGGATGATGCATATAATTACAGCATGTGGGTAGAGGTATTTAATAAAAGTACTACCACTTCGTACAATCAGTCATCGTATTTTTTTACCGACAAACTGACCGAACCTAAAAAATGGGCACCTTCCTATAAAATAATTTCGGCAAATGGATACAGCGTTTTATATTTCGAAAGAGATGAACGTGCCGGTCATGCATCATTCAAGCTTGATCCTGAAGGTGGAAAACTTTATTTGCAAAATGCACTGGGACAGACCATTGATAGTGTAAAATATCCTCCACAGTACCGAAATGTTTCGTACGGAAGAAAAACGGATGGAGCGAATGAATGGGTGTTTTTTGAGCAATTCAGTCCGGGTACTACCAATAATGGAAAAACACGTGCTGCCGTTCGGTGTGCTAATCCGGTGTTCACAACTACAGGAGGATTTTATCCATCAACTATCAATGTGAAATTTGCAAATCCTATTGGTGGCGATACCATTTATTATACAAAAAACGGGGCTGAGCCTACCAGAACCAACTCAGTGAGATACACACCAGGCTATGTAATTACCACTACTTCAACCACATTAATTCGGGCAAAATGCATTTCGGCAGGGAAACTACCGAGTGATGTTGTCACCAATACGTATTTTATCGGGGAGCGAAATTTTAACTTGCCGGTAGTTTCAATTGTAACCGAACAGGCAAATTTATATGATAATACGATTGGACTTTATTGCGATGGGACGAACGGAATAACCGGAAACGGACAGTCATTGCCCAGAAATTATAATCAGGACTGGGACAGACCGGTCAATTTTGAACTTTACG
>JAKLIM010000458.1 GCA_022709605.1 Bacteroidota bacterium
GAATCATTATTGCATTATACTGCCGACAATGTTGGGAGTTTGTACTCAGCTAACAACATAAGTAAATACCTGAAATCTCAAAAAACTGACATTAATACAAATCAGGTTATCAGTTATTTACGATCATCTTGTAATGCATATATAATTAACAAAGTCGGACGTATCGATATTAATGGATTGAGGAATTTTGAGATTGGAGAAAAATATTATTTTGAAGATCTCGGTTTACGAAATTGCCGTATTGGTTTTAGTTTACAAAGAGATATTCACAAACTTATCAAAAATGCAGTATATCTTCATCTAAGTATTTTACAATATGACATTTATATTGGTAAAAAAGATCATCTTGAAATTGATTTTGTGGGTGTAAAACAAGGCAAACGCGTTTATATACAAGTCACTTATTTATTGGCCGATGAAAATACTATAAATAGAGAATTTGGTAATTTGCAATCAATACAGGATAATTATCCAAAATATGTAGTGAGTTTGGATGAGTTTTATCGCGAAAGTGATACTCAGGGAATTAAACACTTGCATTTAAGAGAATTTTTAATGAAAACAAATTTAGAATAAAATTCCCCTTTTTGGGTTAATGATACTATGCTTTATCCTCAACATTTCGAACAAAAAATTGATTTCACCGCCATTCGCCAATTGCTGAAAGACAAATGTATCAGCACATTAGGAGCTGAAATGGTGGACAATATACAATTTTCGGCTGATTACGAAGAGATAAACAATTTTCTGAATCAGACCGATGAAATGCTGCGCGTACTTACAACCGACGGTGAAGAATTGCCTATTGGTGATTTTTACGATGTTCGTCCGGCTTTGTCACGCATCAGGGTGGAAGGACTTTTTCTGGACGAATTGGAAGTTTTCGGACTTTGGCGTGCATTGGAAGCTGTTCGAAAATTGGTTTCATTTCTTACCAAAAAAGAAGATAAACCGTATCCGTATTTATCGGAATTGCTGCCCGGAACGGACACTTTTCCGCCTATCATTAAACGCATTGACGGAATATTGAATAAATTCGGCAAAATTAAAGACAATGCTTCACCCGAATTAGGACGTATTCGCAAAGATATACATCAGGTTGAAAGTTCAGTTTCGCGAACATTGAATGCCATTTTGCGACAGGCACAAGCCGATGGTTATGTCGAAAAAGATCTTGCTCCCACCATGCGCGACGGTCGATTGGTAATCCCGGTTTCGCCGGCATTCAAGCGGAAAATCAGTGGCATTGTACACGACGAATCTGCCACCGGAAAAACTGTTTTTATCGAACCACAGCAAGTGGTTGAAGCCAACAACCGAATTCGTGAACTGGAAGGCGAAGAACGTCGCGAAATTATTCGCATTTTGCTGGAATTCTCCAATTTTATTCGTCCGTACACTGAAGAAATAGTTGACTCGCAACATTTTTTGGGGGTGATTGATTTTTTACGTTCAAAAGCACTTTTTGCCATCGAAATAAAGGCCATAAAACCACGTATGGACGATGTTTGTCAATTGGAATGGTCGAAAGCAGTGCATCCGCTTTTGTATTTATCGCTTAAAAAGCAGAAAAAAGAAATTGTACCGCTCGACATTGTATTGAATGAAAATCAACGCATTCTGTTGATTTCAGGACCGAATGCCGGAGGAAAATCCGTATGTCTGAAAACCGTGGTTTTGCTACAATACATGTTGCAATGTGGTTTATTAGTTCCGCTTCACGACAGCAGTCGGACAGGAATTTTCGAACGATTGTTCATCGATATTGGCGACGAACAATCCATTGAAAATGACCTTTCTACCTATAGTTCGCATTTGCTGAACATGAAATTTTTTATCAAAAACAGCAATACAAAAACACTCTTGCTGATTGATGAATTTGGCACAGGAACTGAACCCATGATAGGCGGTGCTATTGCCGAAGCCACGCTGGAACGCTTCAACCGCAACAAAGCATTCGGCGTAATTACCACGCACTACACCAACCTGAAACTGTATGCAGATGCTACCGAAGGCATTGTGAATGGAGCCATGCTTTACGACCGGCAACATTTGCAACCGCTATTTCAACTGAGCATTGGCAATCCGGGGAGTTCATTTGCCATTGAAATTGCCCGTAAAATAGGATTGCCGGAGGATTTAATTGCCGAAGCTTCGGAAAAAGTTGGTTCAGACCGTATGGATTACGACAAACATTTGCAGGATATTGTGCGTGATAAACGGTACTGGGAAAACAAAAGGCGCGATATCAGAGTCAAAGAAAAGAAACTCGAAGAAACACTTGCAAAATACGAAGGTGAGATGGAAACCATCGACAAGCAACGCAAAGAAATAACTCAAAAAGCAAAACTGGAAGCACAGCAACTTTTGAGCGAAACCAACGCTAAAATCGAAAATACCATTCGCCAAATTAAAGAAGCACAGGCAGAAAAAGAAAAAACAAAAGAAGTCAGAAAAGAGCTGGAGGAATTTAAAGAAAAAATAACCCCAAAAGCGAACTTGAAAAGTGCAAAACCTCAACTTCAACTTAATAAAAAACCTCAAATCGAAAAACACGGAACACGAAACATGGAACTCGATACGTTCAAATCGGGTTCCAACGTTCGCATTAAAGGTCAAACAACAACTGGAACCATTATCGAAATTCAGGATAAAAATGCCATAGTTGCTTTTGGTCAAATGAAATCGACTATAAAACTTTCGAAATTAGA
>JAKLIM010000459.1 GCA_022709605.1 Bacteroidota bacterium
GTCAATCCAAACTCATCACCTATTTCTTCAAGTGTCATTTCTGCCATACCTATTCCAAAGAATTTTTTTACTATATCTCTTTCTCTGTCCGAAAGCGTATGAGCAAGAACACGTTCAATCTCTTTTGATAGAGATTCGTTAATCAACACTCTATCTGCGTTTGGAGAATCATCATTGATCATCACATCAAGCAAACTATTGTCTTCACCTTCAACAAACGGAGCTTCCACTGAAATATGACGACCCGAAACTTTCATTGTATCGGTAATCTTATCAACAGGAATGTCTAATTGTTCGGCTAACTCTTCGGGTGAAGGGCGACGCTCATTTTCTTGTTCAAATTTAGAAAAAGCTTTGTTAATTTTGTTCAAAGAACCTACCTGATTCAAAGGTAAACGTACAATACGTGATTGCTCAGCCAACGCTTGCAAAATGGATTGACGAATCCACCATACTGCATACGAAATAAATTTAAATCCACGTGTTTCATCAAATTTTTCAGCAGCTTTTATCAATCCCAGATTTCCTTCGTTGATTAAATCCGGCAGACTTAATCCCTGATTTTGGTACTGTTTTGCAACCGAAACAACAAAACGCAGGTTAGCACGAGTCAGTTTTTCTAAGGCTAAACGATCGCCGTTGCGAATGCGTTGTGCCAATTCTACTTCTTCTTCAACTGTGATAAGATCTTCTCGTCCAATCTCTTGCAGGTACTTGTCAAGCGATGCACTTTCCCGATTTGTAATCGATTTTGTAATTTTTAATTGTCTCATTTCTATATAGAAAATTAGCTTGCAAAATTAATACTTTTTTTTGACATAACCAAACGGTTTTTTCTTTAGTTTTTATTGTTGAAAATACGGATTTTCAGTGCATTCAGAAGGTTAATTTAATGTGTTATAAATGAAATTTAAATTAATTAAACCCTATGTGTTTTTTGAAAATTATCTTCATTTAATTAAGCTGATTTTTTTTATTTTAAAAATATTGTATTCGCACTTAATTGCCATTTACTGAAATAGTAATGGATTGATCGTAACAAAAAACTTTTTGATAATTGATTTATAAATTCAAGCGGTATATTGATAATGAAACGCATAAACACCAAAAATGTTTTGAATTTTCATGTAAATGTTTTCAAAATAGAATAAATCAGGCTACCTTACAAAACGGAAAGGTAGCCTGACTCAACAAAATAGACTGATTTAATATTAATCGGCCAGATTTATAGCGTAATAGGTAATTTTTCCGTTCGGATAAACACCTGCTATATTCAATACTTTAAACTGATCGGAAGTATTAAGTGCAGCGTCGAGAGCACTTTCAATATCACTTATGCTTCTGATTGCCTGATTGTTAATTTTTACAATAACAAATCCGGGTTTAATTCCTGCTTCCGAAAATTTACCTTTGGATATAGATTTCACTTCTACACCATATTCGAGTTGCAACTGATTTTTGAGTTTGGCATCAACGTCTTTAAAATCTACCCCGAGCGTTTCGAAATTAGCATTCGCATCCGATGAAACAACCGAAGTGTTTCCCTGACGGTTTTTCAGTTCAACTTCAAAAGATTGTTGTTTATTGTCGCGCAACACAGTAACTTTAATTTTATCTCCGGGACTGTAACGACCAATTTGTTCCTGCAACTGAGCAGCCGATTTTATATTGTTATCGTTCACCTTTATAATAACGTCTTCTTTTTTAATTCCGGCCTTTTCAGCAGCACTATTATCAACTACTTCGTCAACATAAGCCCCTTCCATTGTTTTCAGGTTCTTTTCTTTAGCAATTTTGTCGGTAATATCGCCCATTTTTACACCTAATATCGCCCGTTGTACTACGCCATACTGACGAATGTCTGAAACAACCTTTTGAACTATACTTACCGGAACAGCAAATGCATAACCTGCATACGAGCCTGTTTGTGAGGCAATTGCAGTATTAATACCAACCAATTCACCTTTCGTATTCACCAATGCACCCCCGCTGTTTCCGGGATTTACTGCGGCATCGGTTTGAATAAACGATTCAATTTTCATTGCGGCATTCAGTATATTTATATTACGTGCTTTGGCACTCACAATACCTGCGGTAACGGTTGAAGTCAGATTAAACGGATTTCCAACAGCCAAAACCCATTCGCCAACTTTAAGTAAATCGGAATTTCCGAATTGAATAACCGAAAGGTTTTCAGCATCAATTTTTATAAGCGCAATATCGGTATTGGGATCAGCACCGATAAGTTTTGCTTTGAACGAACGGTTATCATTGAGTGTAACTTCAATTTCTTTCGATTTGTCAATCACGTGATTATTAGTCACTATATAACCATCTTTCGAAATAATTACTCCTGAACCGGAACCTTCCTGCATGGGCATCTCGCCTTGTTGTTGTTGCTGTGGACGACCGAAAAAGTATTCAAAAAATGGATCATTTTGAAATCCAAATTGTTGAACGCGAACCGGAGTTTTAGTTTTAACGTGCACTACAGCATGAATTGATTGCTCAGCTGCAACTGTAAAATCGGTCTGCATTGCAGCAGCATTTGCATTGCCTGTAAAAAATGCCGGAGTCTGTTGACCCTGAAAAACTGATTCGTTTCCACCACGGTTTGAAAATGAATTTGTTACTAAATTTGTAGCTACGCTCACGGCTACCATTGCTGCAAAAAATCCGA
>JAKLIM010000046.1 GCA_022709605.1 Bacteroidota bacterium
CTGCTCACCTTAATCCAGCGTATAAAAACAGCAAGTTGTTTTGCGGATAATCCTATTTTTTATTATAATGACATAATACAATTAGATTAAATCCGAAAAATCACCAATTGTAGGTATTGCCAAAACTAAAAAAGAGTTATAATTTTGCACCATGATGTTGAAACAATCCCTATCAAAGTTTATAAAACTATCGCTGCTGTTACTCTTTTTAGGGTATTACAGCGGTATAACTTTGTTTTATCACATCCATATTGTTAATGGACAAGCGATTGTACACTCTCATTTTTACAAATCCGATTCCGATTCCGGCAAACCTGTCAATAAACATTCGCACCCAATTTCGGCTTATGATGTCATTCATGAATTGAATAAAATCAATAGCGAAGAATTGGTAATTTCAATGCCTTATCAGCAGCCTTTGCTGGTAGCACAGTCAATTACACGTTGTTTTGTCGGTTCCGATATTAATTTATCAACCCGTTTTCAACTTCCCTCAAGAGCTCCGCCTGTTTGCTGAGTTCGATTTAATCCACATTTATTACAAAATAAGGGCAGCGAGAAGTATCGTATCGATTTCTGTGTTTTTTGCTCTTCCTAATTTGATTCCATTTAAGAATTAAGAATCTGAATTTCTGGCATCTCATTATCATTCAAACAAATAGTTGTTTGAAAACATTGAGAATTGTCAATTTATAATCAATATTATTCTATACTCATTAAAAAAAATAAGATTTATGAAAATAATAATAACAATACTATTTTCCGTATTTTCGATTTATACTTTTGCTGCCGATCCAACCATTTTCGGGCACGTTGTCAGTTCAAAAACAGGCGAACATCTTTCATTTATTACTATTCAGGTAAAAGGGACAACCATTGGAACTGCCACCAATGCCGGAGGTCATTATATTTTAGGCAATGTTAAAGAGGGAAAATACACGCTTGTGGCCAAAGGGCTGGGTTTTATTGCTCAGGAAAAAGAAGTGACTGTAAGTAAAGGAAAATCTACCGAAATAAATTTTGAGATTTCTGAAGATTTGGTGCAACTGAATGAAGTAGTGGTTAGCAGCAACAGAAATGAAACCACAAAACGTGAAGCATCCAATATTGTAAACATTATTACACCAAAGCTTTTCGAAACAACGAGTTCGGTTTGTTTGGCTCAAAGTCTCAGTTTTCAACCCGGTTTGCGCATTGAAACCAATTGCCAGAATTGTGGATTTCAACAAGTGCGTATCAATGGACTCGATGGTCCGTATTCACAAATTCTGATTGATAGCAGACCGATATTCAGTGCTTTAGCAGGTGTATATGGTATCGAACAAATTCCTACAAACATGATTGAGCGCGTAGAAGTAGTCCGTGGCGGCGGTTCAGCGTTGTTCGGATCCAATGCCATAGCCGGAACCATCAATATTATCACTAAAGAACCCTTGAATAATTCACTTACATTGTCGAACCAAACTACTTTTATTGGTGGAAATATTCCCGATATAAATACATCGTTGAATGCAGCGTTGGTTTCCGCCGACAATAAAACCGGAGTAAGTTTGTATGCTTCTTCGCGTCAACGAAGTGCGTACGATGCTGATGGTGATGGTTTTACCGAAATTGGAGTGCTTGAGAGCCAAAACGTAGGTTTCCGGTCGTATTACAAAACCGGCGATTACAGCAAATTGACAGTTGAATATCATAATTTGGGCGAATTTCGACGGGGTGGCAATAACCTTAATTTAGCGCCACATCAAGCAGACATTACCGAACAAATTGAGCATAATATTAACAGTGGAGGTTTAAAATATGACTTATTTTCAAGTGATTACAAACATCGGTTGAATATTTTTACTTCAGCTCAAACCATTGCCCGCAAAAGCTATTATGGCACCGGCAAAGACCTCAATGCTTATGGAACGACCGATGATTTGTCTTCTGTTTCGGGTGCACAATACATGTACTCTATGGAAAAGTTATTGTTCCTTCCTGCCGAATTAGTAATTGGTGGTGAATATAGCTACAACCGAATTGTTGATATACAATGTGGATATAATAGAAAAATTGATCAAACCGTGGATATTTTTAGTGGATATTTTCAAAATGAATGGAAAAATAAGTTTTGGAGTATTTTATTGGGCGGGCGTGTTGACAAACATAACTTAATTAAAAATCCAATTTTCAGTCCACGATTAAATTTGCGTTACAACCCTTCCGAATCGGTGAACTTCAGAGCCAGTTATGGTAGCGGATTTCGTGCACCGCAAGCTTTCGATGAGGATTTGCACATTACTGCAGTGGGCGGGAAAGTTCAAATTATTGAAATTGATCCAAATTTAAAATCCGAGCGTTCGAATAGCTTTAGTGTTTCGGGCGACTTTTACAAACAATTTGGAAAAGTACAGACCAACTTATTGATTGAAGGTTTTTATACCGACCTGAACAATGTATTTGTACTCGAAGAAAGCGGTGTGGATTCAATTGGGAACACCATTTTGATGCGCCGAAATGGCTTAGGAGCTATTGTAAAAGGGATAAATGTAGAAGCTAAAATAATGGTGAGTTCACAATTGCAGTTCCAAATGGGTGCTACTTTACAGCAAAGTAAATACAAAGCAGACCAACAATGGAGCGAAAATCCTAACCTGAAGCCACAGCGAAATATGTTCAGAACACCCAATAAATACAGCTATCTGACATTGACCTACAATCCTGTAAAACAATTTACTATGGCAATTTCGGGCACTTACACAGGTTCAATGCTGGTTCAGCATTACGCAGGATATGTTACAGAAGATGAAGAAGTGGAAACTCCCGAATTTCTGGATATTAATTTCAGATTGTCGTACGATTTTGAAATAAGCGAGGGAACTAAATTGCAATTTAACGCAGGTATTCAGAATATTTTGAATAGCTACCAAAAGAATTTTGACCAGGGAGCATTCCGTGATGCCGGTTTTGTTTATGGACCGTCATTGCCTCGTTCGATATTTGTAGGGTTAAAGTTGAATATTTAATTTTCTGTTAGTTTATAATTTCACAGCTCTTAAAATTATTTTCACTTTGAAATATTTACTTTTCAAAGAACTCACTACCAACAAATCCCATATTTCAGAATAATATACTGATATATGGGATTTTATATTTCACTGAAGTATGTGTTCTTCAATTTTCTTTTTTTATAATAATCAATTTTAATATAAATGTAATGCAAAATATTTTGTCAATTCAAAACAATGTCGTATGTTTGCGACATAAAACATTACAACATGAGAAAACCCGAAGTATTTGATAAAGAGTTACAGGAATTAGCCGATTTTGCACGCGTAATTTCGCACCCGGCGCGTTTAGCCATTTTAAAATATTTGGCCGAAACGAAAACCTGTATTTCCGGCGATATATCTGACTATCTGCCTTTGAGTCGCACTACGGTTTCGCAACATTTAAAAGAATTGCGTGATATGGGATTGATTCATGGCGAAATTGATGGTCTGAAAATAAATTATTGCCTTTGCGGCGGGTCAATCGAAGAAAAGCTAGCCAAATTCGACGCTTTTTTTAGTAAAATTGCCTGTCAGGAATACACTTGTAAATAAATAAAAAAATGAACATAAAAGAAATAACAGCAAACGAAGCCCTGGATTTAATCACCGATGGTGCATTGTTGGTTGATGTACGCGAAAAAGATGAAGTGCAAAGCAGTGCATTTCAGGTTGATGGAATTGAGAACATTCCATACAGCACCTTTGACGATAATTATTATGGATTACCCAAAAACCGTAAAATTGTGTTGGCTTGCCATTTAGGAATACGAAGTTTGCGTGCAGCGCAATTCCTTGTCATACAGGGTTGGGACGAAGCAAACATCTTCAGCCTGGATGGCGGAATAGAAGCCTGGAAAAAAGCCGGATTGCCCATAAAATCCGCCCCCAGAACTTTTTCGTTTGCTAAGCCGGCATCTTCATGCGGTTGTGGTAGCGGCGGTTGCTGCTAACTCTTTCAAACCATTCAAACATCAAACCTTTCAAACGTCAAACTTTTCAAACGTCAAACTTTTCAAACAACAAACTCTTCAAACAAAAATAAAACATGAAAGTATTAATTCTTTGTACAGGAAACTCATGCCGCAGCCAGATGGCACACGGCTTTTTACAATCGTTCGACTCAGGTATCACCGTTTGTTCGGCTGGTACTCAGGCCTCGGGTAAACTGAACCAAAAAGCGGTGGCAGCGATGAATGATGCCGGAATCGATATTAGCAACCACACATCCGATTCGGTGGATAAATACCTCAAAGACGAATGGGATTATGTGATAACCGTTTGTGGTGGTGCCAACGAAGAATGCCCTGCGTTTTTCGGAAAAGTAAAACACCGTCTTCACATGGGTTACGACGATCCAAGCCATGCCGAAGGAACTGAAGAATTTATCCGGAGCGAATTTATCCGTGTTCGCGACGAAATTAAAGATGGTTTCTATAAACTTTATATTGAGCAAATTAAACCACAAATATAAATGTGCCAATAAGACAATGTGCCAATATAAGAATAAGACAATTCAAAAAATAGGGTAATGTAGTATCTTGGCACATTGGCACATTAAAAATATTAGCACATTAGAATTATGCTTTACTACATTATAAAAATACTACTATCGTCGGTGACTTTGGTTGCCATTTCTGAAATATCAAAACGCAGCACAACAGTGGGCAGTATTTTAGCATCCATTCCGTTGGTATCATTATTAGCTTTTGTGTGGATGTACATTGATACAAAAGACACTGCTAAAATTGCAGAATTGTCTCAGGGAATTTTTTGGTTGGTTATTCCTTCGCTGATTTTCTTTATTCTTTTTCCTGTATTACTGAAAAAGAATGTGGATTTTTGGTTGTCGTTGGGTATTTCGCTCACAATTATGGTGATTGGCTATTTTATAATGCTGTTTATTTTGAAAAAAGCAGGTATAAGCATTTAAATAATAAAAATTATGAAAGCAGAAGATTTAAAATTAATAGTACAGGAAAAGTACGGACAAATTGCACAGCAAAGTCTGATTCAGGAACAAACTTCTTGTTGCGGCACTTCAGGTTGTTGCGGTGAGTTGGAATTTAGCATGATTGGCGACGAATACATTAACGTAAAAGGTCATAATGCAGATGCCGATTTGGGTTTAGGTTGTGGAATTCCAACCCAATTTGCCAATATAAAGCAGGGCGATTCTGTACTCGATTTGGGCAGCGGCGCCGGAAATGATTGTTTTGTTGCCCGTGCCATTGTAGGCGAAACAGGCAAAGTTACAGGACTTGACTTTACAGTTGCAATGACTGAAAAAGCACGCGCAAACAATGCCAAACTTGGGTTCACAAACGTTGAATTTATTCAGGGAGATATTGAGGAAATGCCATTGGCAGATAATCAGTTTGATGTGATTGTCTCCAATTGCGTATTAAACTTAGTCCCTAACAAACAAAAAGCCTTCTCTGAAATCTACCGTGTATTAAAACCCGAAGGTCATTTTTGCGTGTCGGATGTGGTGATAAAAGGTGAATTGCCTGAGAAATTACAAAAAGATGCAGAAATGTATGCGGGTTGTGTGGCGGGAGCAAGCAATATTAATGACTATCTGCAAATCATACACAATCAGGGATTTAAGGACATTGTAATTCACAAGGAAAAAGTGATTTCTATTCCGGTAAATGTGCTGGAAAACTATTTATCAAAAGAAGAAATCGTAAGTTTTACAACCGGAGAAACTGGAATTATAAGTATTACTGTTTCCGCAAAAAAGAGTTTCTGATTATAAAAAAGGACAATTATGGATAAAGATGAATCAAAAAAATCATTAATGGAACAATATGCAGAACTGTCAAAAAACAGTCTGATAAAGGTGCAGTTCTCATGTGGAGGTAACTCCACATGCATCGAAGAGCCGGAATATATTCCAATTGTTGATGAAACATTAATTAATAATGATGTAGAAAATGAAAACAAAACTAAAAATTCTTGATAGATACCTGACACTTTGGATATTCCTGGCCATGGCAATAGGCGTATTTACAGGTTGGATGTTTCCGCAAATTGCTGATTTTTGGAACAGTTTATCTGTCGGAACAACCAATATTCCTATCGCCATTGGACTTATTGTAATGATGTATCCGCCTTTGGCAAAAGTAAAATACGAGGAGTTAGGAGAAGTGTTTCGCAACACTAAAATTCTTACCTTATCACTGATTCAGAACTGGATAATTGGTCCGGTGTTAATGTTTGCATTAGCGGTGTTATTGTTCAAATTTTTCCCGGGCGAAAATAATGCGAATCTGCCTTATGTGTATGGAATAATTATGATTGGGTTGGCTCGTTGCATTGCCATGGTCATTGTGTGGAACGATTTAGCCAAAGGCGATACGCAATATGCAGCCGGATTGGTAGCATTCAACAGTATTTTTCAGGTACTGTTCTTTTCGGTGTATGCCTGGTTTTTTATAGCAGTTGCTCCGGGTTGGTTTGGCATTCCCACAAGCGATGCCGTTTCCAAAATAACCATCGGTCAAATTGCTGAAAGTGTATTTATTTACCTGGGCATTCCGTTTATCGCAGGTTTCCTCACACGGTTTATTCTTGTCAGGGTGAAAAGCAAGACATGGTATCACACCAAATTTATTCCAAAAATATCGCCGCTTACATTAATTGCATTGCTATTTACCATTGTTGTTATGTTCTCATTAAAAGGCGAAATCATTGTGAAAATTCCATTTGATGTGGTGCTGATAGCTGTTCCATTGTTGGTGTATTTTATCATTATGTTCGTAACCTCATTTTGGATGAGCAAAAAAGCCGGAGCCAATTATGAACAATCCACAACGCTTTCGTTTACAGCAGCCAGCAATAATTTTGAGCTGGCGATAGCAGTTGCCATTGCAGTGTTCGGCATCAACTCAGGCGAAGCTTTTGCTGCCGTAATTGGTCCATTGGTGGAAGTTCCGGTAATGATTGGATTGGTGAATCTGGCGTTTTGGTTTAAGAAAAAGTGGTTTTAAGAAAAATGAATTTTTTAATTTATAATATTTCGTGTAACTTCATCTAACTTTCAATCACTTCCAATTTTCAATTCATTTAATATTTGGGGATAAAACCATTGAAAATCATAACTAAATTGACAATCTTTATTATTGATTTAATCAATGTTTTTTTGTAGCTTTGCAACCCATAAATTAATGAAAAAAGGAATATGGAAAGAAAACGTATAAAAAGAGCATTAGTATCTGTATATCACAAAGATAAATTAGATGAAATCATCCTGAAACTTCACGCAGAAGGTGTGGAATTTATATCAACAGGTGGCACACAAACTTTTATTGAATCATTAAATATTCCTTGCAAATCGGTTGAAGATCTCACCGGTTATCCTTCCATTCTGGGCGGCAGAGTTAAAACATTGCACCCAAAAGTTTTTGGTGGCATACTTTCACGCAGAGAGCTGAACGAAGACAAAACTCAATTATCGCAATACGAAATACCTGAAATCGACCTCGTAATTGTCGATTTATACCCATTTGAAGCCACTGTGGCAGCAGGAGCAGATGCATTGACCATTATTGAGAAAATTGATATCGGAGGCATTTCTTTGATTCGTGCTGCAGCAAAGAACTTCAGGGATGTGGCCATTGTTGCTTCACAAAATCAATACGAACCGCTTTTAGATATAATTTCTGAAAATGGCGCCAATACCACACTTGAAGAGCGTTTCTGGTTGGCCAAAGAAGCGTTTTCAGTATCGTCGCATTACGATTCAGCTATTTTCAACTACTTTGATGGTGGTGAAGAATCGGCGTTTCGCATGAGTGAAAACGATGCCACAATACTTCGTTATGGCGAAAATCCACATCAACGCGGGATATTTTATGGAAAATTCGATGAAATGTTCGAGCAACTTCAGGGAAAAGAAATTTCGTACAATAACCTCCTCGATATTGATGCTGCAGTTAATCTGATCAATGATTTCGAAGATATAACATTTGCAATTCTAAAACATAATAATGCATGTGGAATTGCTTCACGACCGGTTTTAGTAGATGCATGGAAAGATGCACTTGCCGGTGACCCCGTTTCGGCTTTTGGAGGAGTTTTAATTACCAATGCTGTTATCGATAAAGAAACGGCGATTGAAATGAACAAGATATTTTTTGAAGTGGTCATTGCTCCGGACTATGATTTGGATGCCCTTGAAATACTGAGTCAGAAGAAAAACAGAATTATTTTAATCCTGAAAGATGTAAAAATCAAAACAAAACAATACCGCTCATTGTTGAATGGTGTTCTTGTTCAGGATAAAGACACTCATACTGAAACTGCTGAAGAGCTGAAAGTAGTAACAGACAAAACGCCTACAAATCAAGAGATTGAAGATTTACTTTTTGCAAATAAAATTGTGAAACACTCTAAATCGAATGCAATTGTACTGGCCAAAAACCTGCAAATGTGCGCAAGCGGAATTGGTCAGACTTCGCGTGTTGACGCGTTAGAACAAGCCATTGAAAAAGCAGGTTCATTCCAATTTGATTTAAATGGTGCTGTGATGGCTTCGGATGCCTTTTTTCCGTTTCCTGATTGCGTTCAAATTGCTGCCGATGCGGGCATTACAGCAGTGGTACAACCGGGTGGATCGATTAAAGATCAGGATTCGATAGATGCTTGCAACAAAAATGAAATTTCGATGGTGACAACCGGGTTCAGGCATTTTAAACACTAATTGATTGACAATTTAAAGATTTACAATTTACAATTTTTATGTTATATGAGGAATGTAGATTAAGTCACAATTCAAATAAAAAACAAGAAATAATAATATAAAATGGGATTATTTTCATTTACACAGGAAATTGCTATTGATCTGGGGACAGCCAATACCATAATAATACACAACGACAAAATTGTTGTTGATGAGCCATCTGTTGTAGCACTTGACAGACGTACCGATAAACTGATTGCTATTGGCGAAAAAGCACGCCAAATGCAGGGAAAAGAAAACGAAGGCATTCGTACTGTAAGACCATTACGCGATGGTGTGATTGCTGATTTCTATGCAGCTGAATTAATGATTCGCGGCATGATAAAAATGATTCCTACAAAAAGTCATTTATTCACTCCTTCGCTCAAAATGGTTGTTTGTATCCCTTCAGGCAGCACCGAAGTTGAGATTCGTGCCGTACGTGACTCTTCGGAACATGCCGGCGGACGCGAGGTTTATATGATTTACGAACCAATGGCTGCTGCTATCGGTATCGGAATTGATGTGGAAGCACCAAACGGATGTATGATTGTGGATATTGGCGGTGGTACAACCGAAATTGCAGTAATTTCGCTCGGTGGAATTGTTTCGAATAAATCCATCCGCATCGCCGGTGATGATCTTACACTCGACATTGTAGAATACATGGGGCGTATGCACAATATCAAAGTAGGCGAACGAACTGCAGAACTTATAAAAATTAACGTAGGTGCTGCACTTACTGATCTCGAAGATGCACCTGAAGATTATATTGTTCACGGACCAAATCGTATGACAGCATTACCAATGCAAGTGCCGGTTTCGTATCAGGAAATTGCGCATTGCCTCGAAAAATCAATTTCGAAAATGGAAGCAGCTATTCTGAGTGCTTTGGAACAAACACCACCTGAACTGTATTCAGATATCGTTCAGAAAGGAATTTACCTTGCTGGCGGTGGAGCTTTACTTCGCGGATTGGATAAACGCCTGACTGACAAATTGAACATCCAGTTCCATATTGCAGACGATCCATTACGTGCTGTAGCCCGCGGAACCGGAATAGCACTCAAAAATGTGCATAAATTCTCTTTCCTGATCCGATAATTACAAACTCACATTTTCGATAAGGATAAGGCAAATCATTTAATTGTCTTATACTTATCGATTTTTTATATTTTGAATATATCAATCCGAAGTTTAAAAAAATTTCAGAAACAAATTCAATTTTTGTATTTAAAAAACAAAAACAGAAAATTTATTTGAATTGAATGAGAACACTTTTCAATTTTTTGATACGATATAGTGTTGTATTTTTATTTCTAATATTGGAAATAATATCATTCACTCTGATAGTTAATAATCAGGGATATCAAAGAAGTATATTCTTATCAACAAGCAACTCATTTGTAGCCGAAATGTACGAAGTAAGTAATACGGTTATTGAATTTTTCAAACTCAAAGCAGCAAACGAAAATCTGTCAGAAGAAAATACGGCATTTAAAAATCAGATTATCAAACTGCAAAACGAACTTTCCACGCTGACTAAAAATCAAAAAAAAGACTCAATTCATTTCCGAATTCCTCCTGAAATGGAATATCAGTTTATTTCGGCCAAGGTTATTAACAACTCTACCAACAAGTTACAAAATTACATTACGCTCAACAAAGGATTGGTTGATGGGATAAAAGTAGATATGGGTGTGATTAGCGACGAAGGTGTGGTTGGAATTATCAAAACTGTATCCAACCGCTTTTCGGTTGTTATTCCGATTCTTAATCCTAAAATTCAGATAAACAGCAAATTCAACCACAACAATTACACCGGCACATTAATATGGTCGGGCGACGATTACAGATACGCCAATCTTACCGATATTGCCCGTCACGTGGAGTTTTCACTGGGCGATAGTTTAGTTACAAGTGGATTTACAAACACATTTCCGGAAGGAATTCCGGTAGGCACAATTGAAGATTTTAATATCAAGGAAAGCGATCAATATTATTCAATTAAAATAAGACTTGCTGTTAATTTCCGCACCTTATCGTATGTAAAGGTAATTGATTATCTGAATTATAAAGAACAAAGAACATTAGAAAAAGTATCAGAAAACTAACATGCTAATACTCTTACAGAATATTTTCAGATTTGTAGTACTTGTTGCAATTCAGGTACTTGCATTGAATAATATCCAGTTTCTCGGATACATCAATCCTTATATTTATATCCTTTTCATTTTTTCGTTACCCGCCCGATTGCCCCGTTGGTTAACGCTTATACTCGCATTCATACTTGGTTTAAGCATCGATATATTTTCGAATACTGCCGGACTTCATGCATTTGCTACGGTACTTATTGCTTTTATGCGCGAAGGAACAATCAAAGTATTTACGTCGATCGAAGAAGGCAATAATCCGGAACCATCATTCTATACTTTTGGGGTCGGGTCGTATATCAAATACATTGTAGCACTTGTTTTTGTACATCACTTTACATTATTTATGCTCGAAGCCTTTTCGTTTGAACATTTAGGCATGACACTTCTTAAAGTGCTTCTTAATTCGGCAATTACCATTCTCATTATCTTAGGCATTCAATCTTTTAAAAGAAAATAAAATGATAAACGATACCCTTCAAAACAGAAGATACGTGATAGCCATTATCATGTCTGTAGTAGTGGGTATATACATTTTACGACTTTTTTCATTGCAAATACTTGAATCAAAATATAAAGAAGGTGCCGATAGTAATGCCTTTCTGAAAAAAACACTTTTTCCTCCACGTGGATTGATTTACGATCGCAATCACACTTTACTTGTTTATAATAAACCGGCTTACGATATTACATTAATTCTGCGTGAGATTCGTGACCTTGACACACTGGCTTTTTGTAGGGCTTTGAACATTGATAAGAAATTCTTTATCAGTAAAATAGCTGATATTAAGGACCGTAAAAAAAACCTGGGTTATTCATCGTATACTCCACAGATATTTATGACGCAATTGAGTATCAAGGACATTGCAACCATTCAGCAATCGATGTATAAATTTCCCGGATTTTATATCCAAAATCGTACTTTACGTGATTATGCATATCCTGTTGCAGCACATGTTTTGGGCAGTATTGGTGAAGTTTCTCAACGGAAAATTGAAAATGATGAGTATTATAACCGGGGCGATTATGCCGGAAGAGATGGCCTGGAATACACTTATGAAAAAATACTCAGAGGTGAAAAAGGAGTAGAAATCTTGTTGCGTGATGCTAAAGGAAGAATTAAAGGAAAGTATGAAAACGGGAAGAAGGACGTGCCTTCGAAAGCCGGTGAAAACCTGACCATGACGCTGGATATTCAATTGCAATTGCTGGCCGAAAAACTATTGAGTGGAAAAGTGGGCAGCATTGTAGCTATCGAACCAAAAACGGGCGAAATACTGACAATGGCT
This sequence comes from Bacteroidota bacterium, assembly GCA_022709605.1. GTDB lineage: Bacteria > Bacteroidota > Bacteroidia > Bacteroidales > Paludibacteraceae > Paludibacter. Next base: position 12,200 of record JAKLIM010000046.1, read on the forward strand.
TCAAGTCCGACGTTTAGCCCGTCATTATTAGTGGGTCGGCAACGTTCGAAAAACTACAACGATTTACTGCACGACCCAACCAAACCACTTATGAACCGTGCAACTCAGGGACAATATTCACCCGGGTCGGCTTTCAAAACGCTACAAGCACTCGTTTGTCAACAAATGGGTGGGATAGACAGCCATACAATATTTAGTTGCAATGGCCCCAGCTCTTCACCTGTCAGGTGCACTCACCATCACGGGTCGCCGGTAGGATTGATTAACGCAATCGAACAAAGCTGTAATCCGTATTTCTGGAATGCCTTCAGAGTGACCATTGAAAAAAACGGTTATGGTAAAAATAATATTGATTTTCGAAGCACATACGATCAATGGGCAGATATGATGAAGAGTTTCGGATTGGGCGAAAAATACAAAGACGGAGATATTTACGAACAATCGAGAGGTTATATTCCGACACAGAAATTTTACAACAAAATTTACCTTTCGGAAAAAGGCTGGCGGGCAATAACTATACGATCGAATTCAATCGGTCAGGGCGAAATACTTGCCACACCGCTTCAACTTGCCAATGCCATGTCGGTTATTGCCAACGAAGGTTATTACATTACACCACATTTGGTCAGAGCCGATTCGATGTTAAAAAAAATACATCATTGCAAGGTCGATAAAAAATATTTTCCGGTTGTATTTGAAGGTATGTGGCGTGTTTTTGAATCGGGCACTGCCCGTTCGAGTAAAATTCCGGGGATTGAAATGTGTGGAAAAACCGGCACTGTTCAAACAACCGGAAAAGACCATGCTTTTTTTGTGGGATTTGCTCCGCGCGAAAATCCAAAAATTGCGATTGCCATTGTGGTTGAAAATGCCGGATTTGGGTCAACGTATGCTGCACCACTTTTCAGTTTAATGGCCGAGCAATACCTGAAAGGAAAAATTGAACGAACTGATATGCTTGAAAGAGCCACAACAACAGTAACAAATAAAAATGTCAAGGAACGTTAGTATAAAATATGCAATAGACTGGACAACGGTAATTTACTATGTTGTATTGGTGGTGATGGGCTGGCTCAGTATTTATGGAGCAAGCTACAATTTTGATCAATCAGGCATTCTCGATTGGGATCAAAGAGCTGGAAAACAGTTTATCTGGATTTTGACTTCGGTTGCAATTGCCGGAATTTTATTATTGCTCGATTACAAAATATACAATTACTTTGCCTTTATCATTTATGGTGCTGTATTACTTTTATTGCTATTTACAATCGTAGCTCCATCATCAATTGTACCTGATATTAAAGGTTCCCGTTCGTGGATCGTATTAGGTCCGATCAGTTTTCAACCGGCCGAACTTGCAAAAATTGCAACAGCGCTGGTGCTTGCAAAATTTATGAGTTCGTATAACTATAAACTCAAAAACTGGAAAGACCTCTTTCCACTTGCCGTGCTGATATTTATTCCGTTTGCCTTAATTGTTTTACAAAAAGAAACAGGCTCTGCACTGGTTTTTGTTGCATTTCTGCTCATGTTATACCGCGAAGGAATGAAAGGCCTGGTGCTGTTATTGGGCGTTTACGCCATATTGCTTTTTGTGGTTGTTATAAAATTCAGTATCATAACCCTACAACCCGATGGTGGAACACTTGGCATTGTGCTTGTAATGGGTATAATTGTACTCGTACAGTTGGTTTATGCTTTTTTCTTTGTCAAAAATGAGAAGGAAGCACTCATTCTGTTGCTTGGCATTTTAGTTCTTTCGGGTTTATCAATATTAATAAACAATTGGTTTAAGCTGAATTTTAATTATGTAGCGCTGGGACTAGCCCTTTTTTCGTGTCTTTACTGGATATTTGTCGAGTTATTTACCCGTTTTCGAAAATATTGGCTTATTGCTTTTATATCAATCGGGGCAATGATCTTTAGCTTCTCCTCCGATTATCTCTTCAATAAAGTACTTGAACCGCATCAGCAAATTCGCATAAAAGTGCTTTTAAATATGGAAGACGACCTTACTGGTGCCGGTTACAACGTGAATCAGTCGAAAATAGCCATCGGTTCAGGAGGATTTTGGGGAAAGGGTTTTTTAAACGGCACTCAAACAAAACTCAAATACGTACCCGAACAGGATACCGACTTTATTTTTTGCACTGTTGGCGAAGAACATGGCTTTTGGGGTTCCGTACTTGTTTTACTGATTTATTGGTTGTTGTTAATGCGAATTCTGACTATTGCTGAGCGACAACGTGAAGTTTTTAACCGGATTTATGCCTATTGTGTAGCCTCTATTTTGTTTTTTCACCTGATGATAAATGTAGGTATGGTACTTGGTATTATGCCTGTCATCGGCATACCACTACCATTTTTTAGCTATGGCGGCTCTTCGCTTTGGGGATTTACAATTCTATTGTTTATTCTACTCAGACTAGATGCTTCGCGACTTGAACGAATGAATTAGATTTTTTATAAATTTAATTTCGACCTGAGAATTTTATTACTTGCCTGATTTACTTTAAATCGAAATGCAAATATTTGAAATAAAATATTTTGTCACATTTATAAAAACTCCATTCTCGTTATTGAATCAATTTTCATTAAACTTGAACTTTGAGGCTAATTAACTTTTTTTGAATTAAATATTTTTGATTTTTTTTGGATGTGGTGCAAAAGTCATTCAATATACTAAAACAAAAAACGCTAACTCCTTTATTATAAGGACTTAGCGTTTTAACTTTGCGGTACGGACGGGACTCGAACCCGCGACCTCCGCCGTGACAGG
>JAKLIM010000460.1 GCA_022709605.1 Bacteroidota bacterium
TTCAAAATAAAAGAAACGTTCCTGCCTGCGGTAGGCAGGTTCAAGTCTAAGACATTGAAAAGTTTACGTTGTATTAAAAAAGTCGCGTAGCGACGACCGATCTATGTAGCGTGGGGTTTCAACCCCATGCGAAAAGTGTGCAATCTTTGTAGTGTGGGGTTTCAACCCCATGCGATGTATGAGCGATATGTTTTCAATAAGAAAATTTTAACCCCATGCGATGGTGTGAAATGGTTCATCAACGGGATCGATGGTTTACTTATTGCGAAATGGTTGAAAATTCATTATTATTGAAACCTCTTCCGTCATTTACAACTTCACCTCCACCCTATCATTATCCCCTTCATTTTTTTGAATGTATATACATCTTAAATGACGCATATTTACACCTATTGCAGGCCTTTCGAGGATTGTCATTGTATGTAATTTCATATCTTTGACATAATTAATTCATTTAAAATTAACTTGCTCTTTCGTATTCTGTTTCGAATTAATTTAAATGTAAAATCAACCATTAAATTACACAAAATGAAAAAAAACTTTTACTTTTTAGTTGCCCTTTGTATTTCGTGGGCATACACATTTCAATTACAGGCGGCTAATGTTATGCCTACTGCCGGTGTTTTTTATAACATTGTGCAAACTCCGTCCAATTTGGTTTTTGGCGTTGTAAATACTTCGCAACCTTGTGTTCAAACTGCTGCAAATAAGCTGACGCAAGCTTTTGAGTTTATTCCTGTGGCAGGGAAAACGGATACGTATTATATCAAAACCTTTCTGGGCATGTATCTCAACAAATCAACCAGCAATGCCTGGAGTACAATTTACCAGAGTACCATTAACGATTTAAGTTCCGAATGGGTTATTACTGACGATGCAAGTAGTACAACAGCTTTTCGCCTGATATTAAACTTCAACAGTAAATATTTAGCTACTGATGCTGTTACCGAGAACTCGTATTTTTATTGCGACAAAACGGCTGATAACGTTAGAGGTTTATTTACTTTAGTTCCGGCTACAATTCCTACCGAACTTGTTGCGGCTTACAATAGCCTGACTCTCGGCGACATTTCGGCTGTTACATCCAATATGACTTTGCCGGCTATGAGCGGTACAATTCCAATTGTATGGACAAGTTCATTGCCACTGGTTATTACAAATGACGGTGTAGTGACACAACCCGATAAATATGATGCCATTGTAAAATTAACAGCTTCGATGTCACAAGTTATAAATAGCGTAACGTACACAATGACAAAAGATTTTCTGGTAACAGTGAAAGCTAAAACTGTTGTATCGGAACAATTGGCACAATGGAATTTCACCGGAAGTTCAATTTATGAATCGAACGGATCATTTAAAGTAAAAGATGTTTCGGAAAGCGGTTTCGAAGGAACAATTATGAATGATGCACGAATTCGCACCATCGGAGGTCCGTCGACAGGACGCATTAATGTACTTGATTTAGGAAACGGAACCGGCTATTTTGATATGGGAACCGAAATAGGCAAGGCTGTTTATTCATTGGGCGATTACACCATGTGCGGTTTTTTCCGTATCGATGATGACTATGCTGAACTAAACAGCAACGGAAATTTTTACTGGTCGTTCTCCAATTCGGCCAATACTCCGGTGGATATGAACGGTTATATCCTCGGAAGTTTAAAAGCGCAGACTGTGGAAGTTACTTCGAACTTATGGTCAACCGGCGCACAAAGTGTTGGATTAGGCACCAATGCACCTAAAAATGGTTGGCATCACATGGCATTTACTCAAAGTGGTACCACAGCTACTTTGTATATCGATGCTGTTCAGGTTGCACAAAACACTGCTTTTACCAATATCCCTTCGGTTACATTACCTAAATCTGGTATGACCGGAACTCCATTTAACTGGTTGGGCCGTTCGAGTTATCCAACGGATGTGTATTTACGCAAATCGTTACTTTACGATTTTCAATTGTTTAGAGTAGCATTAACTGCCGACGATTTTAAAGGTTACATTGCTGTAGGCGATTCCATTGCTAAATTAGATTTGGCTTATCTCGAAAATCCAAATGTAATTCTACCCGAATTATCCGCCGAGGAAGCCGCGCTCACATTGGGCGATTTATCGGCAGTGGTTAGCAATATTACATTGCCTGCCAAGGGAACTTTAGACAATACAATTTCAATTACATGGAAATCGAGCAATCCGGCACTAATTGGGAACGATGGAGTTGTAACCCGTCCGAAATATTTCAATGCAAACGACACCCTTACAGCTACCTTATCAAAAAGTGGTCAGAAGCTTACGAAGGCATTTCCGGCAACGGTTTTATTGCAAGCGGGTACTGAATTTGCCGGCGATTTAATTGTAAAATACGATTTTGCCACAGTTACCAATGATACCATTGTAACCGATGCCGCCGAAAAACATTTTACAGGAGTTTTGAAAAAAGATGCAAAAATCAAAGAGATTGGTACAACTACTAAATACAATGTACTCAACCTTGGTGATAGTATTGGCTATTTCGACATGGGCCCTGAAGTAGGAAAAGCACTTTACGGTTTACAGGATTACACCATGACGGCTTATTACCGGATTGACGAATCGTACACCAATATTGCAGCTGACGGTAATTTTATTTGGAATTTTTCGAACTCAACCGATGCCATGAATGT
>JAKLIM010000461.1 GCA_022709605.1 Bacteroidota bacterium
TTTGTCGACTTACATTAAGCTTTTGTAGATTTACATTAAGCCTTTGTCGACTTACATTTTGCCTTTGTCAACTTACATTAAGCTTTTGTTGATTTGCATTACCCTTTGTGGATTTGCATTAATATCAGTACTTTACCTTCGATTCCATATTTTGCCACAACTGAAATGCTTCCAATGCTTCGTTTCTAAAAATCTGAGCAGCTTTTACTTTTCTGTCTGCATAATTAAGTTTAAGTTCTTCGTAAATAAATGAATCGTCGAAACCGATGGCAGCTGCATCAGTTTTCGAATTTCCATAATATATTTTATCTAAATGTGCCCAATAAATTGCTCCCAAACACATGGGGCAGGGTTCGCACGAAGTATATATTTCGCAACCTTCTAGATTGAAAGTGCCGAGTTTCTTCGAAGCTTTGCGAATTGCATTCACTTCGGCATGAGCAGTTGGGTCGTTTTGCGAAGTAACACGATTAACACCTGTAGCAATTATTTTTCCGTTTTTTACAATAACTGCACCAAAAGGTCCGCCACCATTCTGAATATTCTCAACCGACAAAGCAATTGCTTTGTGCATAAACTTGATTTTATTGTCCATTGTTCTGTTTCTGAAATAATGAAGCAAAGATACGGTTTTCTACAGTTCAAAAATATTTTTTCACCCCAAATGTATTTATATTGAAACATATATTACAATTTAGACGTACTCAAAAATCGAAAGCCATTCGCAACTCAGATTTGAAATTGTAATGTATTCAAATTAATAACTATTAATATGCAATTGATAGCCTGTTTCTATTATTATATTGTAATTTTAATCGGAATTTGGTTGATAATTAATTGCTTTAAACCTGAAATGATTGTTAGAATTGTTCATAACTATTCAATCCGGGGAAATGGTTTTAACTATTTTTTTTAATACATTTGTGCGGATTTTATAACAAATAATGATTTTAATGTCAAATTTCAAATAATTTACTTTAATAATTATCTAAAAAATTAAATTTATGATGAAACGATTTATTTATTTAGCTGTAGCAATTGTAGTATTAATTTCTACTAACTTAAATGCTCAGGTTACTACTTCGGGAATTGCCGGAAAAGTTTCTTCCGGTTCTGTGTCGATTATTGGAGCAACAATTGTTGTCACACATACTCCATCAGGAACTGTATATGGTGCTGTTTCTAATGTAGATGGACGGTTTAATATTGTAGGTATGCGTGTTGGAGGTCCTTATGAAATTAAAATTTCATATATTGGATTTGCAAATGTTATAATACCAAATATAAATCTACAACTTGGCGAAACTTACCCTCTTAATGTAAATTTAAAAGAAGACACAAAAGAGTTGCAGGATTTGGTTGTATCAGCACAAAGAACCAAATTTACAAGTGAGAAAACCGGTGCAGTAACAAATATCACAAGCAGTCAAATAACAAGTTTACCCTCAGTAAGCCGCAGCATTACCGACATTACCCGCCTTTCTCCTTACGGTGGCAACGGAATGAGCTTTGGTGGCACAGATGGTCGTACTTCTAACTTTACAGTGGATGGAGCTAATTTCAACAACAACTTCGGTTTGAGTTCGGGTCTTCCAGGTGGTGGTAGCCCAATTTCTATTGAAGCTATCGAAGAGTTACAAGTTGTAATCACTCCTTATGATGTTCGTCAAACCAACTTTATTGGTGGTGGTGTAAATGCAATTACAAAATCTGGTACAAATACTTTCAATGGTAGCGCTTATGTTTATCATAGAAACGAAAACTTACGCGGCGATGCTGTAAATGGTAAACAAATAGCAGGTGCGCGTGATATAGACCGCAATACAACCTATGGATTCACTTTTGGCGGTCCAATTATCAAAAATAAACTATTCTTCTTTGTAAATGGCGAAATAGCTAAAACGCCAACAATAGTAAATCGCTGGAGAGCTTCTACAAATGGCGTTGCTGATGCAAACAATTTTATTTCACGTACTACAGAAAGTGACTTGAAGACAGTTTCTGATTATGTGAAAACAAAATACGGATATGAAACTGGTTCTTACACAGATTTCCCGGCTGATGAAGGCAACAATAAGTTTCTTGCTCGTTTAGATTGGAATATTACAAACAATCATCGTTTGGCTTTGCGTTATAATTATACAAAAAACCGTTATTGGTCATCTCCTAATGCAAGTTCTATGGACGGAGGAACTCGAATGTCTGAGGCAAGAATGTCACAAGCCTCAATGTCATTTGCAAATTCAATGTATTCCATGGACAATCTTGTTCATTCATTCTCTGTTGACTTAAACAGTCGTTTGTCTGATAACTTATCTAACCAATTTTTAGCAACATTCTCAAAACTTGACGATATACGCGGTACTAATTCAGAAGAATTCCCATTTATTGATATTTTAAAAGATGGACAGGCCTATATGTCTTTGGGATATGAACTTTTTACCTGGAACAATGGCGTTCACAATAACGTTTTGAATATCAAGGACGAAATCACTCATTATTTGGGCAATCATAAAATTGTAGGTGGAATAGCCTATGAATACAAGATGGCAGATAATGCTTATATGCGTAACGGTACAGGATATTATCGCTACTCAAGTCTTGACGATTTTTTAACCGGAGCAGCACCTGAAATAGTAAACTTAACTTATGGTTATGATGGA
>JAKLIM010000462.1 GCA_022709605.1 Bacteroidota bacterium
CCATACATTTTTGATATTCGTTGACAAGTGTTTCTACCTGACAGTACAATGAGCGCACATGCTGCAACACCGGTTCATCAAGGCGGGTCTGCCCGATTTTAATTTTAAGAAAAAATCAGGTGCTGATCACAGTTCGACCACGTGATTTTTCATTCGTTTTGGAAGAAAGTCTAACGAAAGTATTTGCGGTGATGCACAAACATCGACAGAAAATTTCCCTTATTCAAAGTTCAGCGGTAAGCATTTCGTTGTGTGTGGATAATACCCGATATCTGGCGGGAGCATTAGACGAATTATCGAACGAATTTAAAGTAACTTATAATGAGGATCTTGAATTGTTGACAATCAGAGGAACAAACCCTGAAATTATTGAAAAAAGTACAAAAGGAAAAGAAATTCTGGTTTCACAAAAAACGAGAAGAAATGCCCGTTTTTTAATGAAAATGTAATAAATTGAATGGCTAGATTTTATCAAAAAGGTTGGACAAATTTTCATTGTCCAACCTTTTTTTTATAATTAATATTCTTATATATAATTGTATTACAATTGTATTTAGTTCTTATTTGAATTAATCATTTAATAAGCTCTTGCAAAAACAACCCGCTGGGCCGAAGGTTTTCCGGTCACCATACAAACTCCCGGAGTTTTATCGCCATCCAACAGAATGCAGCGAATGGTGGCTTTCGTATCGTCTTTAATTTTCTCTTCCGTTTCAGGCGTACCATCCCAATGGCAAAGCAGGAAACCGCCTTTTTCGATTTCTACCTTGAATTCATCGTACGAATTTACTTCGCGGGTTACCGAAGCACGATAATCGTACGCTTTCTTGAAAATATTAGACTGTATATCCTTCAATAAATCAGCAATATAAGTTTCAACTCCTTCTATCGAAACTGTTTCCTTCGTAAGTGTATCGCGGCGGGCAATTTCAATGGTTCCGTTTTCGAGATCGCGTGCACCCATGGCAAGCCTTACCGGAACACCTTTTAACTCGTATTCCGCAAATTTCCAACCCGGTTTTTTATTATCGTTATTATCGAATTTTACCGAAATATTTAGGGATTCGAGTTTCAGAATTATTTCGTTAGCTTTTTCTGAAATGGCATTCAATTGTTCTTCATTTTTGTAAATCGGAACGATAACTACCTGAAAAGGAGCAAGATTTGGAGGAAGTACCAATCCGTTATCGTCGGAGTGAGTCATGATTAATGCTCCCATCAAACGGGTAGAAACGCCCCACGAAGTAGCCCACACATAATCTAATTTGTTGGTTTTATCCACAAAAGTTACATCAAAAGCTTTGGCAAAGTTTTGACCCAAAAAGTGCGAAGTGCCTGCCTGTAAAGCCTTTCCATCCTGCATTAATGCTTCAATACAATAGGTTTCGAGTGCACCGGCAAAACGTTCGTTGGCCGATTTTACACCTTTCAAAACCGGAACTGCCATAAACTCTTCAGCGAAATTGGCGTAAATTTCGAGTATTTTGTTGGCTTCTACAAGTGCTTCAGCTTCGGTTGCATGAGCGGTATGTCCTTCTTGCCACAGAAATTCAGTTGTACGCAGAAAAAGACGCGTACGCATTTCCCAACGTACCACGTTTGCCCATTGGTTAATGAGTAATGGCAGATCGCGATACGATTGAATCCAGTTTTTGTAAGTACTCCAAATAATAGTTTCGGAAGTTGGACGTACAATCAGTTCTTCTTCCAGTTTAGCTTCAGGATCAACAATCAGACCTGTACCGTCCGCATTTTGTTTCAGTCTGTAGTGAGTTACCACAGCACATTCTTTGGCAAAACCTTCAACATGTTCGGCTTCCTTGCTTAAAAAAGATTTAGGAATAAACAATGGAAAATAAGCATTCACATGACCGGTTTTCTTAAACATTCGATCCAATTCGGCCTGCATTTTTTCCCAAATTGCATATCCGTAAGGTTTTATAACCATACAACCGCGAACAGCTGAACTTTCAGCTAAATCTGCCTTAATAACCAAGTCGTTATACCATTGTGAGTAGTTTTCGCTGCGCGAAGTCAATTCTTTTGCCATCTATTTATTTGCTATTTATCCCGTACCGATAGTTATCGGGGATAGGGGTTAATATTTACTATTTTTCGGAATGCAAAGATACAATTTTTTATTAAAAATAATGCTGTGATTTACTTTACTAAAATACAAAGAACCGCAGTTTTTAAATTCTGCGGTTCAATTGTATTTTTCAAAAAAATAAAATATCTATTTCAGACCCTTAATCCATTTCATCACAGTTTCTAACAATAACGGCGATATAGTTTGTTCAATTTCAGCGTATTCGTTTGGTGATCCGGTTTTACTTTCCTGAAATAGATGATTTAAACCCGGTAATTCTTTGACGGTAATATTTTTGTTTCCACCTTTTATCAATGCATTTTCGATAGCCGTAAGATTTGCCTGCGAAGGAACTTGTAAATCCTTGCTGCCAATAACTGCTAAAACAGGACATTTCACTTTTGCAAGCATGGGTGCAGGATTGTATCGAATAAAATACAACATCCAGGGACTCGTAATTTGATTAATTTGCATATCAATTAAATCACTTAGGTTGCTTCCTTCCGGAACTTTCATGTCATTGTTATCTTTCGATTTAATCATTAGATAATCCTTTATTTTTATTTTTAAAG
>JAKLIM010000463.1 GCA_022709605.1 Bacteroidota bacterium
TTCTTTTCATCAATTGCAAGAATTATTGAGGATGAAGCTAATAAATTGAATTATACTGTAATAATTGGAAGTTCTGATGAAAATTATGACAATACTGAAAAGTTAATAGACGTATTTTTAAATAAAGGAGTAGATGGGTTGATTATAGTTCCTTGTGATGGATCGGAGAAATTAATAGAAAAACTTCAAAACACTAATATTCCTTTTGTCCTAATTGACAGATATTTTAAGAACTTGGAAGTCAGTTATTCTTGTTTGAACAATATTAAAGCCACAAAATTAGCTACTCAGCATTTGATTGATGAAGGATATAAAAATATTTCATTGATCGTTTGCAAGTCTGAGTTAAGCAATAGTGTTGATAGAATTTCTGGTTATGAAAGTATAATGTACAAGGAAGGGTTAAATAATAATATTTGTATAAAGTCGGTAAACATAATTAATCCTAAAGTTGACATATATAAGGCAATTAATCAATTAGTCACTGAAACAAAAACAGAAGCAATCATTTTTACAACAAACACGATTGCTGTTCATGGCTTATTGTGTTTAAACGAAATGAAACTAAATGTTCCGAATGACATTGCAGTAGTGTGTTTTGATAAAAATGACGCTTTTGATTTTTTCTATTCGCCAATAACATATATACAGCAACCAGTAGCCGAAATTGCAGAAGAGGCTGTTAGAATTATTTATGCGAAAATTAAAAATGAAGAACACAATAAAAATTCAATGGTAATGTTAGACCCCAAATTAATTATTCGTGATTCATCAAAAAAGAATATAAACTTACTCACTTTGAATCATTAAAAAATGAAAAAACAAAAAAATACACATATATTTTCTTCATATGTCATTGGGATTGATTATGGTTCCGATTCTGTTCGTGCTTTATTGGTAAATGCTGAAACAGGGGCAGAAATAGCCACCTCAGTTTTTGAATATCCGCGTTGGAAAAAAGGACTGTATTGCGATAGTGCAAAAAATCAGTTTCGCCAACATCCGCTTGATTATATTGAAGGACTAGAGTTTACGGTTAAAAATGTACTAAACAAAAAACCCAAAATTGCCCAACAGGTAAAAGCAATATCCATCGACACAACAGGTTCTACACCTGTTGCTGTTGATAAAACGGGAACGCCTTTGGCTTTGCTTTCAGGTTTTACCGAAAATTCAAATGCTATGTTTGTGCTGTGGAAAGACCATACCGCAGTTCACGAATCCGACGAAATTAACCAATTGTGCCGGACATGGGGAGGAATTGATTTTACAAAATATTCGGGTGGAATTTATTCTTCCGAATGGTTTTGGGCAAAAGTTTTACACATTGTCCGTGAAGACGAAAAAGTGGAGCAAGCTGCATATTCGTGGGTGGAACATTGCGATTGGCTTCCTGCTATGCTGACAGGAAAAACTGATCCGGATCAGCTTAAACGCAGCCGTTGTGCTGCCGGACATAAGGCGCTTTGGCACAAGGACTGGAATGGATTTCCTCCGGTTGATTTTTTGATTAAACTCGACCCAAGATTGATAAAAGTTAGTGAATCGCTAAATAATAATACCATTACAGCAGATGTTTCCATAGGAAATTTAAGTTCTGAATGGGCCGATCGTCTTGGATTAAATACTTCGGTGGTGGTTGGAGGCGGTGCATTCGATGCGCATGTGGGTGCTGTTGGTGGCGAAATTAAGCCTTATTATATCAGTAAAGTAATCGGAACGTCTACCTGCGATATGCTCATTGCTCCAAACAGCGAAACGAAAAACATTTTAGTGCGTGGTATTTGTGGACAAGTTGATGGCTCAATTATTCCGGGAATGGAAGGCATGGAAGCCGGACAATCGGCTTTTGGTGATATTTATGCATGGTTTAAAAAGCTATTGATGTGGCCAATCGAAAATATCTTAGCCTCTTCTGAGATTGTGGACGTGGCCACCCGTGAAAAATTAGTAGCCGAATTATCATCAAAAATAATTGTAAAACTTACTGATGAGGCTCAGAAAATTCCTGTAACGGAAAGCGGAATTATTGCCCTTGATTGGATGAATGGTCGCCGGACGCCGGATGCTGACCAGAACCTGAAAGGAATAATTTCTGGGTTAACGTTAGGTTCGGATGCTCCGCGTATTTTCAGAGCATTGGTCGAAGCTACTGCCTTTGGTTCAAAAGCAATTATCGACAGATTTATTTCCGAAGGTGTTCGCATAGATGGTGTTGTTGCTTTGGGAGGAGTAGCTAAGAAATCGCCCTTCGTGATGCAGGTGCTGGCTGATGTCCTCAATATGCCTATTCAGGTGGTAAGTTCCGAACAGACATGTGCATTGGGAGCTACTATGTTTGCTGCTGTTGTCGCTGGAATTCATCCTGATTTGACGGAGGCTCAAAACAAAATGGGACAAGGTTTTGATAAAACGTATTATCCGTTACTTGAGAGTGTTGAAAAATATAAGTTATTATACAATCAATATTTTTCATTGGGAAATTTGATCGAGAAAAATAAAACATAATGAGGAATGTCGAACAAAAACACTATCGCTATATTACAGAAAAGGTCATACTAATAACTTCAGAGGTTGCAGCATATATTGGACAGGAAAGTTTGAATTTTTCGATGGATAAAGTCGAAACCAAAAATAGAAATGACTTTGTTTCG
>JAKLIM010000464.1 GCA_022709605.1 Bacteroidota bacterium
CGTAGTAATTACAAGTATTAATATTTAAACTGTAATAGTACTTTAAATTCAAGACCTCTTCCTGTTTACAATTTACGACTGTACTTTTCCTCTTTTTCATTGTTCCAATGTTCATGAAAACCCTCAATAATATTCTTTTAAAGGAAAAGCAAAATCAAAATTGACACATAAAATCTGCTCCATTTTGCTTCTAAATTTGAGACTTTTTTTAAGTAAATATCTTATTCAATTAGTTTTTGTATTCAATTTTAATAAATGAAACCCCCTGACGAGGCAATTGAAAGTTGAGTGTCAGTTCCGAGTTTTTAATTTTTACCTTTTGTGGCTTTGTTAAAAGTTCCAGTTGTCCCGATTTCTCTAATATTTTATACTCTTTTTCGGTTGGTTGCTGTGGAGAACCCATTTTCTTCCACACTTCGTACGAATTACTATGGTTGGCATCAATGCGATAATGATACATAGTGGCTTTGCCATTTTTCAAACCTTTCAAGCTTAAGTTTACAGGTGATCCTTCTCCCTGAATGTCGTCATCATGATAATTCCAAACGAGTACAGTCGTATTATTGTTGGTTTTAGCAGCCAGTGCATTAATGTCAGTCCGAACACCGCGAACACCAGAATCGCGTATTGTCTTGAAATCGTAAGCCAGATCGCCTGTAACTTCTACCCGTTTTCCGCCCATCATACCTAACATTCTGAATACGTTTAGCACAGGTTTATCCACACCATTTGTAGCTAAATCCCTGAATCCGAAGAACCACGGTTGATTTTCGAACTCAAACGACCAGTTGACAGCTCCGATTAAGTTCACACCATGAAATTCGGCCAGGTCATATTCGCGGGCAATGGAAGCTGCGGTGTAACTTGAATACATTGTACCGTTTCGATAGGCATTTTGCGGGTCGGTTTGCATACCACAAGCAGCACAACCTTCCGGGTCTGATTCGCCAATAATTACCGGAATATTTTTTATTTCGGGAAATGATGCAATGACTTTGAAATGGTCGTTCATATCGCGGAGTTGATTCATCATACCCATGCGCACTACGCCGTTGACTACCTTTGGAGAACCTTTTGCATGAAACGCAACAAAGTCCATCGGAGTACCAACTTTTCCGGTTACAGCATTTGTATCTTTCAGGCAATGGGTAATGAAATTGCGCAGAAACTTAGTAGCACCACCTGTAACATGCGGTCCTCCGAAACGTGCTGTGGGCAATGCTCTTTTTACCGCATCCGAAGCATAATCGTACATTTTGCAAAACTCATCAAACACATTCGGAGTAATCAGATATGCACCGTTGGGTTCGTTCCACAATTCCCAATACCAACTTTCCACTTCTGCTTTTCCATACCTTTTTACAGAGTGCTGTACCCATTGATAAATCAGTTCTGCCCATTTATTGTAATCTTTTGGTGGATAAGCCCATCCGGTTTCAATTTCGGAGTATTTTACGCCCGGTTTCCAACTGTGCTGGTAAGGTTGAGGGTGCGTGGATAGCGCTTCGGGCATAAAACCAATCTGCGCCAATGGCTTCATACCACGCTGGATGTAGGTGTCGAAAATTGAATCGACAATTGCCCAGTTATAAATCGGATTTCCGTTCGCATCTTCAGTGTACATATTAGTGGAACCCCATTTGAGTGCGGGAGTTCCATCGCCTGTATTCATTAAGTTATGAGCCCGCACATATACCGGCACCGGACTTAATGCGGCAATTTCAGAAAGCAATTTCCTGCCATCCTTCATGTAGGTGTAGTTGGGTTCGTCGTACCCAAACCAGGCCCAAATGGGCGTCATGGGTCCTTTCTCTTTTGCCAAATCAACATTAATATTGACGGTACTGTTCTGTGAAAATAACGAAACACTGAAAAGAATGCTAAGTAATAAAGTGTTGAATTTCATATGAATGTATTTATAAAAGGTGTTTCTAAACAAAAATATTAATGTATTTTACCGTGTCCGAAATCGGCATAATGCCGTGTTTTTCCAATGCATTGAAATAAAAGCTCTCGTCTTGTTTCATGCTATATTCGAGGTTACCGTCCTGTAATTTCATTTTGCCTTCCAACAAATGGATTTTATCGTTGGCTTTTCCCAAACTTATAATCTCCGACGATTGTGTATTGTTCTTTACCATAAGTATCGAAACATAAGTTATGACAACTTAACTCTCTTAAATTGCGAATGTGTTCTTATCTGCAATAAATTCATCCTTATATTTGAAGTTTATTGTAGTTCAACCTTGTTGAATAACAAAAGTATTGTATTTTTGGTGAATAATTCAATGTCTATCTTTAAAAATTGAGTTTAAAATCAAATTTTAGAATCTAACATTAAATCAAAAGAAATGAAAACACCTATCGTTGCCGCTGTTCTGATTTTGTTTTGTATGAGATTAAGTGCTCAGGAAGTTTTTCAAAGTGATAAATTAGTAAAAACATGGAGTGCTTCTGCCGGGTTAAACGTGCCTGAATCATCGCATTACAATCGCTATGATAAAACAATTTATGTGTCGAATATTGTTGGAAAGCACGATGTGAAAGATGGCGAAGCATTTATTTCGAAGTTTAATATGAAAGGTGAATTAATTGAAAAAGAATGGGTTAAAGGTCTCAATGCTCCAAAAGGA
>JAKLIM010000465.1 GCA_022709605.1 Bacteroidota bacterium
GGTTTAAATCCACGCTGTAATAAAATCCATCGCGCTGATCCCAACAATGCTCCCGGATTTGTTTTTCGAGTTTTATTGCTTCATTATTATAGGTTTTGGCAATGTCATTTTGATTTAAACAAGTTGCAATATAAACCATTGCTTTTAGTTCTTTGTACATCAATGCATTCAGAAATATTGATCCTGAACTTCCGTTGGGGCGATAAAAAGTACTCGGGTCGTTATCCACACCAATGGCTTCGTCCGTTTCCCAATACATCAAACCGGTAGCTTTGTGTTGATGAAAATTCAGGTATTTACTTACAAAAGCCTGCAAAGTATAAAAGTCGTCGCGCAACCATTCGGCATCACCATTCATATTTCGGATAATAAATGCGGCATGTTGTGCCAATGTAGGTTTGTGCATGTTGCTTTTCCATGGATTTCGGGTTTTCAGCATTTCCTCCCGCGAGGGTGCATTCCGTTCGATCCAGATCGGTATCCAACCATCCATTCCGCCATAACTTAATGAATTTAAAATACATCCCTGTTCGTATTTCAAGGCATCTTTTCTATCCTTTTCTGTGCCTTTTTCGAGCAAAATCTGACGCAAAGCCACATTGCTCAACCACGAATCCCAATCCCAGAGCATATCCAAATACTGACTGCTTCCCGGAGCCAAAAACGGATATTTCAGCGATCCACCTGCTTCACGATACATGCCTTTTATTTCGGCATGGATATATTTGCGGCAGATTTGCTTGTATTTATCAATGTTTTCGGGAGTGCTCGCCGGCATTTGTGCTTTTAAAACAAAAACAACGGTAAGGGCGATCAGTAATAGGAATGTTCTTTTCATTTTTGTCTGAATTAAAAAGATAATTACTTTGTTACCAGCGATTTTTCTACATATTCTTTCGCACTATCCACAGCAATCAACACTCTGTCGTTTCCGGCATTGTAAGCCACATCGAGGGCAAAATCTACAGTTTTTGAACCTTCGTACTCACCAATAAATTTCACTTCGCCATTTTTAGGATTGAACCACCAGCATTTCTTTTTAGCTCCGCTTATTTTCGATAAATCAATTTGCATGGTTCGTCCGCTGTAGTTATAAGCCAATAAATAATCGTTTCCGCGTGTTGCAATCAATCGGTCATATCGTTCGCCATTTTGTCCGGCAATAACAGTTTGGTCGGCAACCCGATCAAAAAACGGGAATGCCAACATGAGCTTTTTGATATATTTCATCTGCACAAAACCGGGATCTTCCATGCAATCGTACCAGGCACGCTTTGCTCCGTATGCCGAAGGAATTCCGGGACGGTAAAATTGCATAATGGAATTATGGCCATAGGTATGACCAAATGCGCCTGCAAATACCGACCAATAGGCATACCGACGTACATCATTGGCATTCCATTTTACTTCGTTAAAATCGTGCAAACCCTGCGGAATGTCTTCGTACGAAGGTTCTCCGTCAACAACCGGTTTTATTGGAGTCAAGGCGTGTGCTTTTTCCACATAACGCCAGTTGTCTTCTTCGGTATTTTCGGCAATGGTATAATCACCATCACCTTTGCGTTGTCCGTAACGGCGGTGACCACTTTGATACATATTGAAATCGAGCCATTCTGCATTGTTGAACCAGGTTGAAGAACAGGTGCGACCGCGTGGGTGATAAGTCATTAAATGATTTTTGTCGATAGCGCGGATTGATTTTGCCAACGTTTCCCAAACTTCAGTTTTGATGTCGCCACGAATATCTCCCCCGATAAACCAGATAATATTGGGTGAATTTTTGTATCGTTCGGCCAGAAATTTGCCATACGCCTGCGCTTGTTTCACGTCCATCAATCCCGATTGCACAAGTCCGCCCCAGATACAAACCATACCGATATAAATGCCACGTTTTTCGGCTTCTTTAATGATATAATCCATGTGATCCCAATAACCATAAACACCTTTCTTATTGATGTTTTTGAAATCCCAACCTTCGGGCATGGATGATTGTCCAAACTTATTGAAAGCCGGAACATCGTTAATTGTCTGTACCTGAACTACATTGTAGCCATTTTTTGCGCATTGCGTAAGATAGAAATCTGCCTCATCTCTGTCGGTTCGTACGGGCAGCAACCATCCTGTATCGCCCAACCAGAAAAAGGGCGTACCGTTTTCGTGTTGCAAATAGCGACTATTTTCGCTTACTTTCAGTTTTCCATTGTCCCAGGGCTTAGCCGTTTTTGTTTGCGCAGTTGCAATAATTGCAACGAATAAAAGGACATTTAAAATTAGTTTTTTCATAAATTTTTGACCTCACCCCCAGCCCCTCTCCTTGAGGAGAGCTGTGACGTGCGTTTTTTAAAATAATAATGTATATTGTAGTCTCAATAATTAAAATAAAAAGTTCTTTTAGACATTTCCCCTTACCTCTCCCGCAAACGGGACAAGTATCCGAGGGTTTAGGGATGAGATGTTATCACGTATTCTTTCCCCGTTTCTGTTGAAGATCACCTCCAAGTACCTGAGCTTTACACCCAAGGAAATCCAGGTGGCGACGCTGATCAAGGAAGGGAAAGGGACAAAGGAAATTGCCAGGCTGATGAAAGTCGGGAAGGGCGCTGTGGATCT
>JAKLIM010000466.1 GCA_022709605.1 Bacteroidota bacterium
AAGAACAAAGACTTTGGGATGTGTTGGTCGATCCGGCCCGCAAAATCAGAATTGGCAATAAACTCTATTTTGGCGACGATGATTCGCTGGTAGCCGAAGTAATTGACAATACCACCTCGCGAGGACGAACCCTGCGCTTTTTATTCGATGGCAGTTACGATGAGTTTAAGGCTACCCTTTTTGGCCTGGGCGAAACACCACTGCCAAAATTTATTAAGCGTCAGGTTCAACCCGAAGACAAAGATCGCTATCAAACCGTATTTGCCAAGCACGAAGGTGCAGTGGCTGCCCCTACTGCCGGATTGCATTTTAGCCGAGAACTATTGAAACGTTTGGAAATAAAGGGTGTAAATTTTGCTGAAATTACCCTTCATGTAGGTTTAGGCAATTTCCGCACGGTCGATGTAGAAGACCTTACCAAGCATAAAATGGATTCTGAGCGAATCATTATTCCTGACAGTGCTGTTAAAATTGTGAATCAGGCCAGGGAAGAGAATTGCAAAATATGTGCTGTTGGTACTACGGTGCTGCGCACACTAGAAAGCTCCGTTTCCACACAGGGGTTCCTGAAACCATTTGATGGTTGGACTAACAAGTTCATCTTTCCACCTTATGAATTTAGTGTGCCCACCAGCATGATTTCGAATTTTCATTTGCCCCTTTCCACTTTGCTGATGACAGTGTCGGCATTTGCCGGTTTCGATTTCCTTTTTGAAGCCTACAAAGTGGCCATCAAAGAAAAATACCGTTTTGGAACTTATGGCGATGCCATGCTCATTGTCTAAACGGTTGGATGAAACTAAACACTTTTGAAAAATCATAACTTCACTAAAAACCCGGATTATTCCGGGTTTTTTTTTATATTGTGCAACCCTTGGACCCATTACTGTGTCTTTGGCTTTAACCATTCATAGCTGTTTCTAGAAATGAAAAAATTATTTTCGGCCCTTTTGTTTCTATTGATACTTCAAGGCATTAAAGCCCAATCGGACGAATTTGAAACCATTGGCCACCCTGATGGTAAAGTCAAAGTGCGCGGATTTATGGCACCGATTATGTGCTTTACCCGTATCGACGACGAGTTTGCGCACATGATGGGTGGTGGAGGTGCCGTAATAATTAACAATTTCTTTTTTGGCGGTTACGGGCTGGGCAAAACCACTCAAACTGAGTACAGGGGCAATTCGAATTATTACATGACTTATGGTCATGGAGGCCTTTGGATGGGTTATACATTTAAACCCCAAAAAGCCATACACCCAGTCTTTCATACACAAATGGGATGGGGAAAAATCGGCGAAAAACCTAAAGACCTCAACAGTGAACCCCTAACCAAAACTGGCGGCTTAGTGTATGTAATTGTGCCCACTCTGGAGTTGGAAATGAATTTCTCTTATTTCTTTAAACTTGGTGCCGGAATCAATTACCAGTTTTTTTACAACACCGGCGAGGTGGTAAGCCCTTACACCTCTCAAGATTTCGCCTCTCCCGGAGTGTTTGTTTCCCTTAAATTCGGATGGTTCCGATAGTATTCGTCCTGTTTTATCCTAGTAATTGATGCTTATAGAGTAATTACCTATTTTCAACAGAAAAGATATTCTGAATAAATTTTCTGCTTTAATTTTATTATTGGCTGTAACTTTATTCCTTTAAGGGCGTCATAGTACTTGTAATTGCGCGCGAATGACCCTAACCGAATACAACCTTTGCGTAGAACTCTATGCCGACGGTATCTACAGATTTTTACTGAAGAACATTAGGAACACTGTGCTTGCCGAAGACTTGGTGCAGGATAGTTTTGAAAAGCTCTGGATGCATTATACCGAAGTCAATTATCAGAAAGCCAAATCGTATCTTTTTACAACCGCTTATCACACCATGATTGATTCAATCCGGAAAAGTCAGCGGAACGAGGATATTGAAAAGGCCGTTTTCCTATGCGATAAAAGAACAGGAACTTTCTCCGATTTGGGGGAAGTATTGCAAAAGGCCGTTGATTTGCTGCCTGCCATTCAGCGTTCGGTATTGCTTCTGCGCGATTACGAAGGGTATAATTAGTCCTCCCTTAAAAAGTCACTTTTTGCGCAAAAGGATAATTTGAGATCGAAATAATGTCAAAAGTTGTTTGAAAAATTGTTTCAAAAAATTGGTATAAAATATTTTTTAGGTCTGCTTTTATTCTATTGAGCATTTTTTTCAGATTAAAAGCTGTTCCTGCCATTATTGTGTTGACTTTGTCACCTAATTCACCCTTAAGGTAGTTGCGTATCATTCGATGATCATGTTTCAAGTGGCCTATTACGGGTTCTATTCCGGCTCTGCTTCTAAAACGTTTTCTGGACTGTTGTTTCTGATATTTTGTGGCAGAAGAAGGTAAAGGTTTTGGAGTGTGTATTTGTGTATCTGCAACATATTTCCTTCCCCGATAACCCCTGTCAACAATGGCTACTTTTGGACTATAGGCAGCAACTCGTTGAATTTGTGCTAATTGTGGCTCCAGGGTATCTCCGTCGTAAATGTTTTCATTAAATGCCAGGGCTCCAACTATTATTCCACTCTTACGGGTTTTTACAATACTACTTTTATTTCCGAA
>JAKLIM010000467.1 GCA_022709605.1 Bacteroidota bacterium
CCCCTCGTTTTGAGGGAATGTCATGGTTAATTTCCCTGAAGGGATTGCTTTACCAAATAGTAAATCGGTAATTCCATGACCCGACTGAGTGCCTCCATACCAGCATTCTAAAATGGCCGGAGCTTTTTCATGAAGTTCGGGAATAGCCAAATATCCGGCTGTGAACATGGTTCCGCTATTGATTGATACAGACAGTCCTTTTCTTTTATTTCCCTTTTTTGTAGTGACCATAATAGCTCCACGATCGCCATCTTCACCATAAAGTGCCGATGCAGTTCCACCTTTTAAAACACTTATGTTTTCGATATCGTCAGAAGGAATATCACGTAAACTCATATTTTTAAAAGGTACACCATCAATTACAATAATTGGTGTTTCACCACGTAATGTTAATGATGCTTCGGCAGTAAATTCAGAACTATTCTTAACCATTAAACCGGCCACTTTTCCTGTTAATGATGTAGCCATATCAACGCCTTTTACTGTTTGCAAAATATTTCCTTCAACAGCCTGAACCGCATATCCGAGTGCCTTTTGTTCGCGTTTGATACCTAATGCTGTAACTACAACTTCGGACAAGGCTTTAACATCTTCGGTAAGTTTAACCGAAATAATTCGTTGCCCGTTGAGTTTAACTTCTTTCTGATTGTATCCAATGTATGATACAAGTAAAGTTGCGTTATCATCAACTTCCAACGAAAAACGACCATCAAAATTAGTAATTGTACCGATTTTTGTGTTTTTCACCAATACAGTTGCACCAATTATAGGTTCACCTTGTTCGTCGGTGACTACACCGGTTACTATTTTTTGGGCTGAAACATTTGCCTTAGCCATAAGTGCGATCAGATTATTCCCTTCCGATTGATAACTCATCTCGGAATTAGCCAAAAGCAAATTCATTGTTTCTTCAATTGTGACATTACTTACTTTCAATGAAGTAATCTTGTCAAGACCTTTGAGACCTTCATTGTAAAAGAAACGATACTCACTTTTTGTTTCAATTGCTTTTAGAATCTCTTTGATAGGTTTGTTTTGCACGTTGATTGAAATTTGTGCAATAAGATTCGACGAAAACAGAGCCATAACTAAGAAAATACTCATCATTAGCCATGTTCTCCTCCAGGGGAGTTTGTTGATTTTTCTTTCCATTTTAAAATGAATTAGATGTTAGAATTACTGGTTAGTTATTAAGTATACAGTTCAGGTTTTTTTTTCCACTACTACAATAAGTAAATATTTTAAAAAAAAAGAGCAGATTGAAATACAACATCAACCGGCTCCTCATCAAATAAATATCTATTTGCTAATTTCATTCATAATGCTTCAATAATCTTTTATTTTCATACAAAGTAACATTCTGATTATCAATTTGGAATGAAATTGGCGATGTAAGTGTAATGATATTAAGCAAGCTTTCCAGGCTATTGTTTTGAACAGTTCCGGTGTACCGTAAATTTTTTAATCGCTCCGTTGAAAAAATGATCTCAACATTATAAATACGCTGAATACTTTTGGCAATTTCTACCAATGATTCGTTTTCGAAACGTAGTTCATTATGTATCCAACCCGTAAAATCAACAGCATTAGTCACTTTTGATTTGTTTGCTTGCAGACTTTTCCTATCAAAAACTATTCTTTCATTGGGTTTTAAAATTGATGTTCCTCCGGGAGTTGTCACCATTACTTTTCCCCTCATTAAAATGCTTGAAATTACAATATCTTCGCTGTAGGCTTTCACTCCAAAAGCAGTACCCAACGCTTCCACCGAAAAGTCTTTGCTTTGTACAATAAATGGTTTATCCGGATTATGTGCTACTTCAAAATAAGCTTCGCCATCAAGTTCAAGGATTCTTTTTTCAGTATTATAATCGCTTTTATAGGTTAGTTTCGATAGCGAATTTAACCAGGCTTTACTTCCATCAGGAAGTATAATACTGGCTTTTTGACCTTTGTCAACCGATACAATTAAAGGTTCCGAAACTTGATTGGCTGTCATGTACATATAAACTGCCGCAGCCGTTAATAACGGTAGAATAAGCATGGCAGCAACGCGTAGCCACAACCTGAATTGGTTGCGAACACTTTTTCCGGAATTAATTAAAACAGGTGGATGAGTTGATTTATTTATTTCAGATTTGATGTTATTGAGCATTTGCATTTGAATATTTCTATCCATTTCGGTCGAAGAATTTAGAATCTGACTTTCAAGCCATCCGGAAACATCTGTGTTGTGTTTAATCCAATGGCTAAGTTGTTTCACCTCCTCAGCAGTTGCTGTGTTAAGGATGTAACGTTCAAATAATATTATACATTCTTCTTTATTCATTCTTTGATAAATTCCTGTTTAAAATATATACAGTTTAAATACTGTTTTTCCACTACTCAAAAAAAACCAATTAACGCTATTTAACTAACCAATAGAAAATCAGAACGAAAACATATTCGTAATGCATGTTTAGTTTTGTTTTCATAAATGAAAGTGCTTTTGATAACTGAGTTTCAATAGTACTTTCCGAAATATGCAAAAGTTCCGATATTTGTTTGTTGGTTAATCCTTTTCGCCTGCTTAATACAAAAATCTCACG
>JAKLIM010000468.1 GCA_022709605.1 Bacteroidota bacterium
TGTTGTGGAGAATATTTATATTGAAAATATTAACATGAGCGATATTCCGGCCGATCCATTGTTGTTCGATTTGTTTTACGGCGGAAAAGGACCCATGGAAGAAGAAGAAACTGAAGCTCAGACTGGCACAGTTGCAACACCGGCTGTAACAATAGAAACACCTGCTTTCAGAAATATATTTATCAAAAATATTGTTTCGGTAAATTCAAACCGAGCCATGTATTTCAATGGATTACCTGAAATGAAAGTGAAGAATGTACGCGTCGATAATTCTGTTTTCAAATCGATTCAGGGCGCAGTAATTAAACAAACAAGTGGTTTTGTAATGAATAATGTGAAGATCAGCAATACCGTGGGCGAAATTGTTGAGATTGAAAATGTGGATAAAGCTACTTTCAGCAATGTAACTAACCAGAAAGGGGAAAAAGTGCAGTTCAGCAAGGACAAGCAAAATACGGATATTGTTATTGAATAGCTGACAGTAAACTTCAAAACGTCGATAGACTTTTGAACGTTTCTTTTTAGTCGAAATCATGTTATTCATAAATTAAATTCTTTTTTTTAGAATAAAAAATTTAGAATACAAAATATTTTTTGCAAAACATGAAACGCAAAGTAGCCTTTATGGTATCTTTGCGTTTTACTTATAATTTAAATCATCAGTTCAATTGTATGAAAACAAAACTCACCTTACTCGCACTGATTTGTATCAGTTTCGCATTGTCGGCAACCACATTAAAACTTACCGTTACCAATCCCAACAACACTGATTTGAAAGATGTTCCTGTAGTTGTAAAACTCGATAACTACAAAAAAATAGCTGTAAAGAAACGTTCTCAACTGGCTGTTTTGGTCGATGGAAAACAAATCAGCAGCCAGCTTGATGATTTGAATGCCGATGGCAACCCCGATGAATTGGTTTTTTTAGTTGATCTGAAAGCCAACGAAAGTCGCAAATTGACCGTAAAAACTATTTGTGAGAAAAAAAGAGTTGCATTTCCGGCCGAAGTTTATGCCGATTTAATTGCAAAAGAGAATGATGGAACTCGCAAATTTGTCAAAGAAGCTTCGTCAACCAAAAACGATATGTACAATGCGATGCATCATCACGGTGTGGCTTTTGAGTCTTCACTGATGGCTTACCGCATTTATTTCGATAACAAAAGCACCATCGATATTTATGGCAAAAAGAAACAACAGCTCGAAATAGCTGCTACAGGCTGGTATCCGACGGATGAACAATTAGCTGCCGGTTATGGTGATGATATTTTGTTGGTTTCGGGCTGGGTTGGTGTAGGTACGGTTAAAGGCTGGGATGGAAAAAAAGCCACCCACATTGATAAGTTTGACAAGCGTACCCAACGAATTGTAGCCACCGGAAATCTGCGCACCGTAGTTGAGAGTAATGTTGATGGCTGGCAATACGAAGGAAAAAAAATTAATCTTTCGGTTCGTTACATCCTTTATGCCCGGCATCGCGATGCAATTTGTGAAGTTACTGCTTCAGAAGATATACAGAATTTAGCCACAGGCGTACAGCAAATTGGTGGAGGTAAATTGTATTCCGACAATAAATTGGTAGGTTCGTGGGGAACGTATTTTCCGCAACCCGATTCAGTAAAATACGGCAAAGAAACTGCCGGATTGGGAGTTTATATTCCACAAAAATACAATGGTAAACAAGTAACAAGCGGTGTTGATAATCTGATACTTATGCAGTATAAAAAAGGAGAAGTTATCCGGTTTTACTTGACAGCCGCATGGTTAAAAGAGGAGAATAATCCATTCACTTCTGAAGATAAATTCTTTGCTTATTTGAAAAGTTGGAGTGAAAATATACAGGAACCGATGGTGAAATAAAATATTAAAAGAACAAAGAGCAAAGAGTAAAGAGCAAAGATTTTTTAAATGGTATTCAATTTTTTTATACTAAAAGATATTTTGATGTTTGTTTGAAATTATAAGCAACAAAACATGATATTTTTTCATCATCAATAATAAAATGTTATTAAAATGAAAACCAGTATTTTACTTTTCATCACGGGCTTGTTGTTCGTTTTTACTTCGTGTGCATCGTTCGAAAGTACAATTGGCGGTAAACTCACCAATCAAAGTGAATGTAACAATTCGTACAATGTAAAGTCGGAAGTGTCTGAATCAAAATGGTTGGATACACCTGACAGCATGAGTTGTGCAGAATATAGTTATAATCCGGAAAAGCAAGAGCTTACGCTTATACATCGCAACGCCGGATTCAATTGTTGCCCGGGACCTTTATCAGGCAATATTTCAATGATAAATGATACCATCGTCATTGAAGAACGGGAATCTAATTTAGGGATTTTGTGCGATTGCAATTGTTTGTACGATCTTACTTTTGTTTTAACTGATGTAAGCACTCAAAATTACGTCATAAAATTTATCGAACCGTACGCAAAAAATGCAACTCCACTTATTTTTGATATTGACCTTAAACTGGACGAAAGCGATATTTTCTGTGTGGTAAGGAAAAATTATCCCTGGATGGGAAATTAAAAAAAAGTCTGCTCACAAACCTGCCTCCAACCCTTTTTAGCTACGATATTAG
>JAKLIM010000469.1 GCA_022709605.1 Bacteroidota bacterium
ACCGTTTTAAAAATCGTATCAATCTTATCATCGCTTACCGAATCATCAATATTGATACAGCAAACACCTGTCAAATAGGGATTTCCGGATTCATTTACCAATGAAATTATCGTCTGTTGAATTTCTTCTTTCGATTGTTTGGCTAATTCCACCGGACTGTAACGGATATTCAGAAAAGTATTTGGCAAATGTTCACGCAATACTTTGATATCACCACCCCAACCCACATCAAAAAAATCTAGATTCGGAATTTTGGCAAACGAAGCAGCCATGCGATGTGGATCGGGTCCACAATAATGAATTCCGTACGGACGTTTCCGACTCAAGGCCATATCGTAAGGCAATAAAAATTCTTCATAATCTTCTGCCGAAATCATGGTATGCGAGCATTGAGAGTGCAGTAAAACAGGTTTGCTTAAATGACGAACTCCGCGATTGACCGAAACAGAAGTTGATCCGGTTTCGCTTTCGAGAAAGTCGGTAAATTTCTCAATCACTGCTGCAATGGAATTGAAATACGTTTTTGTTTCGTCGGGCATCATCATCATGTCCAGAAAAATATTTTCGCCATGCAAATCCATAGCAATATTCAACACGCCGCCCCAATTAATATCACCGGTCACATGTCCGTATTTCGATTTAAGTGATTCTGTGAGTTTTAGCACTTTCTTAAAAGCATCGGAGTTGAATGCTTCCTCCACATTTATAATCTCCAGTTCTTTGTGAGCTGCCAACACCTGTGGCGGATGATTTTCGGAGTAATTCACTTCGCATCCCAACATTTCCGAAAGCAGATAACCGGCAGCCAAATGCACCGCACCAATCTCTGGACGCGCTTCATTTCGGTGCTGTCCTAACCCATATCGCCCCCAGCGTTCGTAAAGCGCTTTTTCTTTTTGCTGCTCCACCTCCACGCGTCTCAGTGGGTGATAAAAAAAGTCTGTATCAAAGGTGATTTTCTCGTTTTTGTGCCACCATTCGGGCAATAAAACTATATCTACGGGCAAAATTGAATTGCCAAGTAAGGGATTGTGGGTAAAAAGCATTAATTGGTTGATTTTATGAAGATAAAGTTAAATTTAAGACGAAGAGTAACCAAAAATGTACTTTCATAATATCATTATAATTTTCATTAAAATTGAGCACTAAAACACTATCACTTGAAAGTAAATGATACTTTACAATAAGTCTTTGAAATTAGAATAGTTAAAAAGTTTAATAGCTCCAGTACTATTTTCAAACGTTCCCGCATAAATAATTGTCTTTTCTTGTACGGGATTTGAGACCCAATTATCTATCTGACGTAATGTTTTTTCAAACTGAGTATTAAAAGTCATTGATGATTTAATCTCAATGGCACTTAATCCGGTAGTTTTACGAATCAGTAAGTCAATTTCGTTTTGGTGGCTGTCTCTGTAAAAATAGATATTGCTTTCTTTCCCTTGATTGAACCTGAATTTTAGGGCTTCAGTAATCATAAAATTTTCGAATAATACTCCCCGCATTTTATCCCGACTTAGTTGATCTGTCGATTCAATTCCAAGCAGGTAACATGCCAAACCAGTATCTACGAAGTAGATTTTCGGCGATTTGGTTAATCTTTTACGATTATTATCAAAATAAGGTGGCAACAAGAAAATGATATAGGAAGCCTGCAATACAGATAGCCACGAAGTTATAGTATTAGAACTCACACCCACTTCGTTTGACAATTCAGATGCGTTGAAAACCGACCCAATACGTCCTGCACACAAACGCAGAAAGGTATGAAATTGCATAATGTCTTTTATCTGCAATAAATCCCTTACATCTTTTTCTAAATAGGTTTTTACATAAGCAGGATAAAGATATTTTGAAATATTTTTGCCTGCATGTATTGCTGGATAGAATCCATTTAAAAGTATTTCATCTAATGTTTTATTAATTAACCTATCTTTTATCTCGGAATATGAAAGCGGCATTAATTCAAAAACACCTGTTCGTCCAGCCAGGGATTGAGTAATTCTTTTAAGCATGGCAAATTGCGAACTACCAGTGAGAATAAATCTTCGTTTGGGATAATTGTCAACAACTTCCTGAATGTACGAAAGTAAATCGGGGGTATTATGAACTTCATCTAATATCATACCTTCCTTATGCTGTTCAAGGAAAGCAACAGGATCATTTATAGCAAAATCTCTAATAGCAAGATTTTCCAGTGAATAATAAGGTAAATCGTTGAACAAGTTTCGTAATAACGTGGTTTTTCCCGATTGGCGCGGACCAGTCAAAGTTATTACCGGAAAATATTGTATTGCGTCTTTTAAAACAGTCGCTAATTCTCTGTTTATAAATTCGTTTTCCATGATTTGTGCAAATTTGAAGTTGTATTGCAAAATTACACACAATATTTATATTAACAAAGTATTTTAAAAATAAAACTGAAGAAATTGATTTGCTATTAAAGCAAAAATAGAACAAAAGCGGAAGCCGAAAAGCTTTAAAAGAGTAAGTATAAATGAAATAAAATTTAATTTATGCTATTTAATAATTTTGAACAAAGAAATAATATTTTACGAATA
>JAKLIM010000047.1 GCA_022709605.1 Bacteroidota bacterium
CAAACAAAAAATTCATGCTGGAAGACTACTTTCAGCCAATAATAAATGAGTTCACCGCACTTGGAAGAGAGGTTATTATCAACAAAAAGGAGAAGAAAAATCAATCAAACATTGAATCTGCCTTCCTTAAAGATGACACAGCCATTTACAATTTGCAATTCAGTACGGAACGCAGCGTAAAAATAAAACTAGAATTGGATATAAATCCACCTTTAGGATTTTCAACGGAGTCAAGGTTACTCTTGCTGCCTTATTCATTTATGACCCGTTGTTATACCATGCCGAGTTTATATGCGGGTAAAATGCACGCCCTGCTTTTCCGAAAGTGGAATGCGAGAGTAAAAGGACGTGACTGGTATGATTTTGAGTGGTATGTGAAAAATAATATTCAGTTAGACTTTACTCACTTCTGTGAACGAATACGTCAATTTGAATCTGAAAATTTGGAACAAATGACAACTGAATCGTTCAAAAAGTTACTTAAAGAAAAGATATCCAACACAAACATGGAAATGATAAAAGCGGATGTGAAACCTTTTCTTAAAGATTCAAGACAACTGGATATATGGTCTACAGATTATTTTTTACAGTTGGTGGAAATGATTGTATTCGTTTAATCTGATAGAAAAATGCAGTTCATTGACATACAACTTCAACATAATTATCAAAGATCTTATTTCTTCACCAAATGGCTTAATTCCGGATTGTTTCTGATTCGTTCCATCTCGTTCGCTATAATCTGAGCTTCCGCAGAAAAAGTCGAAATCCAAACGGATTTCGACTTTTTTGTAAATATTAATTTGATATTTCATTTCTTAATGAAAAATTGTGGTAATTTTGAAAGTTTTTTATTCAAATTATTGTGTTGATTTATTATTTCTGTATTTACAATTAAAATTAAATTTTATGAAACGAATTTTTTTTCTGTTCACTTTATTATTGAGTTTAAGCATCTCGTTAAATGTGTTTTCACAAACTGATAATTCCGCAACAAACTGTTCAGTAAAAGGTGTTTTGGTCGATTCAATTACAAGTGAAACAATTCCTTATGTAACTATTTCAGTATCGTCGGTTAATAAACCTGCTGTTTATCTGAAGCGAATGGCCGCTGATTTAAACGGAAATTTTGAGGTGATTTTAAAAAATACGGATACATATTTCATCTCTTTTGAATCGGTGGGAATGCGGAGACTGATCAAAAAAGTGAATGTGTCCAATCAAAAGACTTTGAACCTTGGAAAAATAAATATGTCGGTTTCTGATGCCAAATTATCGGAAGTAACTGTGCTGGCCAGTAAACCATTGGTAAAAGTAGAGCTGGATAAAATATCGTACGATACCAAATCCGATCCCGAATCGCAAAGTTCCAATGTGTTGGATATGCTTCGCAAAGTACCTTTAGTTACAGTTGACGGTGAAGATAATATTCAGTTGAAAGGATCATCAAATTTTAAAGTGTATGTGAATGGAAAACCGTCTTCAATGACTGCAACTAATCCTTCGCAAGTGTTGAAAAGCATGCCGGCTTCGAGTATCAAAACTGTTGAAGTTATAACAGATCCGGGTGCAAAATACGAAGCTGAAGGCCTTGGCGGCATCATTAATATAGTTACTGAACGTGCTATGGCCGGTTATACCGGAACTATACGTACCGGTGTCGATTCAAAAGGTGGTTACACAGGAGGTTTATATTTTTCAACTAAAAGAAAGAAATTTGGGATAACATCGAATCTGAATTTTAATAAGCATATTCAGCCCAACCAATATTATGAAGTAAAGCGCGAAAACGTAGCCGGTGCCTCATCGTCCCGATATATGAATCAAAAAAGTGAGCAGGATATGGCAATTCATTACTTTTATGGAAATATCGAAGCCAGTTACGAATTTGATTCGTTGAATTTGATCAGTTTAAGTATTGGCGGTCATAGTGGTGGTCACAATGTAAAAGCTACTGCCGAAACAGGCACATTCAATGATCAACGGGATACTTTGATGGCTTACAATCAATATACTGAAGCTACAGGAACCTGGGGCGGTGTGGAAACTACTCTGGATTACCAACGATCGTTCAAAAAGCCCGACCAGCTATTTACGCTTTCGTATAAATTGAGCAACACACCAAACAATACCGATAATTATTCGGAATTTACGGCTTTAAAAAATTATTTTAATTCGAAGCAACGAATTGCGAGTATCGCACAAGGGAATGAGCATACTTTTCAGGCTGATTATGTAGAGCCTTTTAATAAAATTCATACACTTGAACTGGGTACAAAGTATATTTTGCGTTTAAATAACAGTGAGAATTCGTACAGGCAGTTCAACGGTGAAATTAACGATTGGGAAGATATTGCTGGCAGGGCTACAAAAGACATGAATCACACCCAAAATATACTGGGTGCGTATGGAAGTTATACGCTGAAATTAAAGAAAGTAAGTTTGAAAGGAGGCGTAAGATTAGAACACACCACTTCTAAGGTTGAATTTATTGAATCTCCGGCTGAAGATTTCAGTGTGAAGTTCACGAATTTTGTGCCTTCAGCGGCAGTTACTTACAAATTAAACGATATGTCGAATTTGCGACTTACTTATAATCAGCGCATAAGTCGTCCGGGCATTTCTTATTTGAATCCGTTTATCGACGATTCAAACCCGCAGGCCATTACGCAGGGAAATCCGGATTTAGATCCCGAAATTAATAATTCGTTTTCGTTAAATTACGGACAATTTACACCAAAAGTTAATTTCAATGCAAGTTTATTTACTTCATTTACAAATAATTCAATCGAGCGACTTAGTCAACTTCAATCGACCGGAGTAATTTATACCACCTACAAAAACATTGGCTACAACAGCAACACAGGTCTTTCGCTGTACGGAAATGTAATGTTAAATAAAGCCGTTAGATTGAATGCAAATGGTCAGGCAACTTATCTGAAGTTGGCTACCAATGATGGAAGTGGAATTGAAAACAGCGGCATCAGATATACATTGTCGGGTGGTGCTCAATTTATTTTGCCGTGGGAGCTTAAACTGAATCTCAATGGTGGATATTATTCACCCGGAATATCGTTGCAGGGAAAAAATCCGGCTTTTCATTATTCAACTTTATCGCTTGCCAAAGATTTCCTGAAAAAGAAACTGAATATTGCTTTGCGGGTACAGGATCCTTTCGAGTCAACAAAAAAATTGCTTTCAATATCTGAAACAAATTTATATTATCAAACTACAGATGTGGTGATGGCCGGTCGTTATTTTGGATTGAATGTAAGTTATAGTTTTGGCGAAATGAAAGAACAGGTTAAAAAAGCCAAGCGTACCATAACCAACGATGATGTGAAAGCCGCTGATAACCAAAACACTTCGACGCAACAATAATTAGAAGGAAAATGAGTACCTTTGTAGTCTAAAAACAAATATTTAAATGAGATTTGATGAACTTCCGCTCTGCGATTCCGTTCTGGATGGATTGGATGCGATGAATTTTAGAGAAGCTACTCCGGTTCAGGAGCAAACTATACCTGTTATTTTACAAAAACGTGATGTAATAGCTTGTGCACAAACCGGAACCGGAAAAACGGCTGCTTTTATTTTACCTTTGCTACATAATTTGCAGGTTGAACCGAATGCCGGCAACAAGGTAAATGCCATTATTATGGCTCCTACACGTGAACTGGCTCAGCAAATTGACCAGCAAATGGAAGGGTTTTCGTATTTTACTTCCTTTTCGTCGGTGGCTGTTTATGGTGGTAACGATTCGCAAGCCTGGGACGTTCAACGTCGTGGTTTGCAACAAGGCGCCGATGTGGTTATTGCCACACCCGGAAGATTGCTTTCTCATATCAATCTTTATGACATAGATTTTTCGCATGTAAAATATTTCATTCTCGACGAAGCCGATCGCATGCTCGATATGGGTTTTTTCGATGATATAATGCTGGTTGTAAACCGTTTACCAAAAGACAGGCAAACCATTATGTTTTCGGCTACCATGCCTCCTAAAATCCGCTTGCTTGCTAAAACCATAATGAACGATCCGTTTGAGGTGAAAATTGCTGTATCGAAGCCGCCTGAATCAATTATGCAAACGGCCTATATTTGTCACGAATTTCAGAAACCAAATATTGTGCGGTATTTGTTTGCCGACAAAGAACCCAATAAAGTACTTGTGTTTTCGGGTTCGAAAATAAAAGTGAAAGAAATTACCAAAACTTTTCGCGGTATGGGACTTTCGGTGGGCGAAATGCATTCCGACCTTGATCAATCGCAGCGTGAGCATATCATGCACGAATTTAAAAACAGCAGGGTCAATATTTTAGTGGCTACCGACATTGTTTCGCGCGGTATTGATATTGACGATATTTCGTTGGTAATCAATTATGATGTTCCACACGACGCCGAAGATTATGTGCATCGCATTGGACGTACAGCGCGGGCTAAAGCCGAAGGAATGTCCATCACTTTCGTATCGGAAGAAGAACAGTACAAATTCAAACAGATTGAAAATTTTTTAGAAAAAGATATTTACAAAATACCAATGCCTGAGGAACTGGGCGAAGCGCCTGAGTACGAACCTGAAAAACACCGGTTTGGTCATAAAAAATTTACTGCTGGCAAGGGAAAATTTCACCGGAGTAAACAAAGGAAATAATTTGGAGAAATACCTCATCGAAAAGTCAGACCAGCTTTGTTGCGAATCTGACTTTTTTTAAATTAGAGGTAATCAACAGACGTTAATTCGCAGAAAATCAAATGAAAAAAGAATTTCCATATCCAATGCTTGACCGGATACAAATGATACATCAAATCAATTTGTTCTCCGAAAAGCGGATTCCTTTTTTGTTTATTATCGATTATAAAGCCGAAAATGGTTATGTAATCAAACAGGATGAAATAAATGACACTTTCATTCGATTCAGTACCAACGACCAAAGTACATCTATCGAAAATAAATCATTTACATGGAATGCAAAACCGGTTAGTTACGAATCGTACAAAAATAAATTTGACTCGGTAGTAAATGAAATCAAACGTGGAAATTCGTTTCTGGTGAATCTAACTCAGCCTGCCGAAGTTAATACAAATCTCACATTATCAGAGATATATAATTTTGGTAATGCAAAATACAAATTGTGGCTTAAAGATAAATTTACCGTACTTTCGCCGGAAACTTTTGTTCAAATTCGAAGCGGTATAATTTCTTCTTTTCCCATGAAAGGTACAATTGACGCAGCCATTCCCAATGCCGAAACCATAATCATCAACGACCTGAAAGAAAAAGCCGAACATGCAACCAT
This sequence comes from Bacteroidota bacterium, assembly GCA_022709605.1. Taxonomy (GTDB): domain Bacteria; phylum Bacteroidota; class Bacteroidia; order Bacteroidales; family Paludibacteraceae; genus Paludibacter. The sequence goes on from JAKLIM010000047.1 coordinate 5,298, forward strand.
TGTGGATTTAATCAGAAACGATTTAAGCATTGTTGTCCGAAATGTGCACGTAAAGCGTTATCGCTACATTGATAAATTAGTGACCAATAAAGGGGAATTACTGCAAGTGAGCTCAGAAATTTGTGGAAGTTTACCCGAAAATTATTATTCGAAAACCGGCGATATATTATTTTCGTTGTTGCCCGCAGGTTCAATTTGTGGCGCTCCCAAACAAAAAACGCTTGAAATAATCGAAAATGCTGAAGGATACGATCGCGGATTTTATACCGGTGTTTGTGGTTGGTTCGATGGTGAAAACCTCGATTCAGCAGTAATGATACGTTTTATTGAACAGCAAAATGAACAATTGATTTTTAAAAGTGGAGGTGGAATAACCTGTATGAGCGATTTGAAGAGTGAATATGATGAATTAATACAAAAAATTTATGTGCAGATTTCTTGAATCGATTCAGCTGAACGATGGCGAATTTAAACGTCTATCGTACCATCAGGCAAGGATGGATTATGTGCAGAAAACCTATTTTCCTGATACGCCTGCTATAAGTTTGCAAGAATTCCTTTCCAAATCAAATTTCCCTGTCCAAGGGTTATTTAAATGTCGGATTGGGTTTACTAATGAAATTCAATCGATTGAATTTCAACCATACATAATGCGAACTATTGAAACGCTTAAACTTGTTGAAATCGATTTAAAATCGACTTTTTTCAAATCCGAAAATCGCGAGAAACTGAATGACGCTTTTTTGCAAAAAGGAATTTGTGATGATGTATTGCTGGTAAAAGAGGATTTTTTGACCGATACTTCTTATTGTAATATTGCTTTGTTTGATGGCGAAAACTGGATAACACCCCGAAATCCACTTATTTATGGCGTAAACAGAGCCGAATTATTAGAAAATAAAATTATTGCTGAAGGTGATGTCAGGGTGGATGATTTGAATAATTACAGCAAAATCAGATTGTTTAATGCTATGATTGAATTTGGAGATTTAGAAATCGAAATGAAGAATATTATTTTTTGAACAAATGGAAATAAATTTTCAAACATATTTATTCCGCACCGATAAGCATCGATGCGGAATGTTTTATGAATTCAAAAAATATCAATAAAATCAATTGATCTTAATTTTATTTACGTAACTGAAATTTGAATTGCTTACCTGTACCAAATATACACCGGATTTAAGTTGTGAATCAATAGTTGTTAAAATACAATTTGCATTATTACTTATCAGTTTCTGTCCCAATGCATTATAAACATTTATTGTCAGGTTGTTCCGGGAGCCTTTATTCAGAACATTAATTTTATTGTCAATTCCATTATAGATTAATATTTCGTTATCACTATCTGTAATTTCAACAGCTGATGGTGAGTTTTTAGGTTTAAAAATTAAGCTAAACCTATTATTATCTGTTGTTTGCACTGATGTAAATTCATGAGAAAACCCAGAATTAATTTCATATTGAATAGCTGTCAATTTATCCAGTAATATTGCTTTAACTTCATAGAATCTACTCTCAGTAGCAGATATGCTATAATTTTCGGATTTCGACGAAGTAAAAAATAAAGGAATTTCAGTATCAAGAGGAAACTCATTCATTCCATTTATTGCCAATTTTTCAGTTATCGCTTTCGTATATATTTCAGGAATGGCTGAATTTGCATTGGTCATTTTTGGAGAATCGTAAATATCATAACCTAGCAATGCACTTGAATTGGTATAAATTAAAGCTTCATCGTTATTTGTTCCATCTGTAATCATCAGCCGGAGTAAATTTTCATTCGATTTTTGAACACCCGGTATTCTGAATATATTATTTGAAATATCCTGATGACTTAAATCTGTGTTAATAAAACTTAATGTTCCATCTGATTTTCCGGCATCTACCTGAAGCCAAAAAGCTTGCAATGGAGGAATATAATTCGTCAGACTTTTACCGCTTAGGCTGATTCCATTCTGCATGGCAATGTTATAGGTATCGAAAATATAGGCCGTATTCGCAGCATTTCTTGACCGGTACCAATACGTTGAACCCAAATTTGTTCTTGTTGCTGTTCTGATATTTACGTAAGATGGATATGGATTCCCTACTAAATTGAAGCCTGCTTTTAGCTGTCCCGTAGTGCGATTCACCGTAGTTGATTGGTTGCCTGAATTTAACGAATCAGTTGCATTACCCGGAAAAGTAACAATTCCACTTCCCGCTAAATTACATAAATAACCTCTCATTGGTACAAGATCAGTTGTCGTATTTGTAATTTTTGGCCAGTTAAGAGTAGCACTACTTCCATTGGCTTCATCATACCAATACAATGGTTTTAAAGTGTTTGCCGAAAATACATTACTTGTAGCCTTTTTTACCGGACTTGAAATATACCAGTTTCTGCCGGTTTCCAGGTATTTCTGAACACTTACATTGGTTGCATTTACATTTCCTAAATTAACAAATGTACCGGTTTGATTCCCTGAAGTACACAACAAATTTAAATTTGTCGCCACCAAAGATTTTCCCGTATTCAGTGTTAATTTTGCATTTGGATTTACAGAAAGAGCTTCAACTGTAAGGTTGCTTGCAGCAGATATTACACCTGTTGAATTGATAACCAAGTTGTTTATATTAAAACCAGCACTTCCCAATAAACTTTTTGGGGTTGTGCCCGACATGGTAACAGTCTCTGTTCCTTTAGTATATGTGCCATCATTCGTGAAGCTCCCATCAATTATTTCTATTGAAGCTGCACCTGTCACTTCAATTTTTCCCCCCGATGTTATTTCGATACCTTGCGAATTCGCAAAAAGTGGTACGAAAAAACACATTGAAAGGAAATAATATTTTATTGCATTTGAATGTTTCATGTTTTGTTTTTTTTCTGAAGTTCAATGCTAAATTTTTTAATTATAAACAAGAATGAATAATAAGTAACTAAACTACTTTTGGTATTCATTACGACTTCCATCTGTATTTTTTTCAAAATGAATATCAAAGCCTAAAAGACCTGCCGGATCGTCAAAAGTATCTAAACCATCTGCTGCTTTTCTGAATAACCTACACACTAAAACTGTACTAATATCAATATCGTTGGGCGCAGTTCCACTTACAATATCACCAAGACTTGTGATTAAGTGTTGTTTTGTGCCTGTTGGTGTGATTGTAGAAATAATAGTATTTGAGGTAAGTATTGTAGAGGTTGAACTAAATGTACCACCTATTTTCATTATAGTATACTCAAGCCCCCAAACTACATTATTTGAAGGTGTAATGGCCAAAGTTGTCCAATGCACATGTGGTTTCAAAGTAGTTCCAAGTTTATAACTATGCGGTATCTGAATAGTAAAATACACTTCCTGTTCTTGGCTTTTGTCAAAAATCCACAAATAAACGCCTTGTGAAGTGCCATTTCCAGCAAATTTACCTGACCAGGTTGGAGGATTACTTCCACTTCTAGTCGTCGCATCGGGGTAAACCATTAAGTCGTCCCAGGTCGTTGCAGCTCCATCGGTAACAATGGTTCCATCGCTTTCAATCGTTAAATTATTGTTGATTTTCACACTTTGAGCCTGAACCCCCCAAAATGCACATACAGCAATAAAGAATAAAGTAATTTTGATTTTCATAACTTTAAATTTAAAAGGATTAATAATTTTAATTGGATTTATGTGATTTGATTTGATTTATGTCTTCTTTTCTAATTTATTATGTAGTCGTTATAAATTTTCAAATGAAGGAAGAAATACACATTTTTTTAAAAGTTTGACTGGGAATCAGGCTTGTGGATGTGTAATTCTTCAAAAAGAAACACTAAACTTTTACTTGGGGTCAAATGTATTCTTTAATTTGGATATCGAACTATATAAAAAGGGAAAAATGAATTACCAGATGAATATTTAGCACATTACAAAAAATGTAAATATAGAAATAATGTAAACATGTTGTATTAACAACATGTTAAATGGCTTATTTGCAGTATTATAAGCGGTTATAAATAGATTGGATTTATGCAAGTTTGAAGCTAATGGACACAACTAAAATATTAGATATAATCACAATTTTGTTGATTGATTCCGGAGGAAAGTGTCTGTTTTGAGCAATTTAACTTTCTGTAGGAGTAAAAAACATGAGAATTCAATATAGTTTTACTTATTGGAGTGTTTTTGGATTAAAAACTGACTTTTTATGTAGTAATTTTAGCTATTGCAAATGAGTAATTTGAAGGGTAATTTTTAGTTTTTAATTGGGTTTAAAAAACTAATTAATAATCAAATTTTGAAATGCTGATGTTTTTTATAAAAAATCCGAACTTGCTGTCTGAAACATGGCATAATATTTTCCTTCCAATGCCATAAGTTCGGCATGCGAGCCTGATTCAACGACTTCGCCTTTTTCGAAAAAGTAAATAATATCAGCCCATTGAACCGTAGTAAGTCGGTGACTAATAATTACCGATGTTTTCCGGTGTGCTAATTTTTTCAGACTCTCGATGATTTGTTTTTCTGACACTGCATCAAGTGCACTCGAAGGCTCGTCCATCAATATTAGCGGTTTATCGCGGTAAAAAGCCCTGGCAATAGCCACTTTTTGCCATTGACCGATGCTGAGTTCCTCACTTCCTTCGAATAAATTACCAAGCAAAGTGTTGTATCCATTCGGGAGTTTTTCAATAATATCATCAATTCCGGCTGACTGAGCTGCTGTTTTTGCTTTTTCCAAATCCGGTATTTGATCAATATTCCCCAATCCGATATTGCCAAGCGCTGTGATATTATACAATGCAAAATCCTGAAAAACAGCAGTAATATTTTCGCAAATTGTTTTCTGACCTATTGTAGTTGTGTCTGTATCATCGAAACAAATTTTCCCTGATGTTGGATGATAAAAACCGCAAAGCAGCTTTATCATGGTGGTTTTTCCAGAACCGTTGGCACCTGCAAAAGCCACTGTTTTTCCGTGCGGAATTTTTATATTTACATGACTTAATGCATCTCGTTTACTGGTTTCGTAGCGGAAACTTACATTTTCGAACCGAATTTCGTTGTTAAGGCTAAAGGATTGTTTATCAATTGGTTTCGATTTCGAAGGCAGATTTAAAAATGCTGTGAAATCGTTCAGGAAAGTATTGTCTTCCAAAATTTGGGTAAAAGATGTAAATAGTTCGTTTAAAACACCATACCCTCTTTGAAAAGCAAAGAAAAACAAAACGACAGTTCCGATGGTAATGACACCGGTATATTTGAGATACGACACATAAGCCAACGATATGAATATCAGCACTACAGCAAATACCTGAGTGAAAATTCCAGTCCATAATTCCGATTTTCGTAAGCTTATTTTTTCGGCGAAAAGCTTGTTTTGCACATTCGAAAACCGGTTTAGAAAAAAGGTAGTAAATCCGAATAAGCGCATTTCTTTGGCGAAAGGAAATCCGGTCAAAACGCGACTATAATAATGCATTTCGCGCTCGCGAGTACTTTGCGATTTTTTAAGCCGGTAGCGGTTGCGTGAATATTTTAGCCGGAAAATAACTCCCGGAATGATGGCAATTATCAGTAAAACAATAAGATACCATTTGATAGTCAGAAAAATACTGATCATGAAAAGCCCAGCTGCCACCGAGCGTAAACCGCTGAGCAATTCGTTAATAATTTTTACCGGACGGTACGAAGCTTCCTGAACTGCTCTGTGAATTTTATCCTGTTCGGCCGGATTTTCGTAATATGATAAATCGAGCGTGGAGTGTTTGGCATGAAGTTTCTCGTAAATTCCACGAATAACCGATTGTGAAAGTTTTTCGGAAAAATAGCCTCTTATTTCGGAAAGTATGCCATTGAATAAAAAAACAAGTGCTGTAATTATCAGTAATCCAATAAAATAACTTTGCTGACTTTGGTTTTGCGATGTGAATCCGGTGAGTTGATCGATTAATAATTTGATGCAAACAATGACTAAAAAAGGTAAAACTCCCTGTAAGATTGCAATTACGGCATTCGCAAAAATTATTCTACCTGAATTTTTTGTCACAATTTTCAGGTTGTTTTGCATTAGTTTCAATTCACTCTTTGCTTTTTTTAAATAACCCACAAACTGAAGTTTAATATTAAAGCAGGGTATAAGGACTTTCGAAAAATGAGTCGAAACAAAATTCCGAAACTTCATTTTTGAATCATTCGCATTGATTGTCTTATTGTTGCGCTGAAATGAAACCAATTTCCCTACAAATTTTTCGGCGGTAAATGGTTTATCGACAAAAGTATTTTTATCTCCTTTTGCTGTAAAAATACGACTGCCATTTTTATATTCAATCTTAATAAGTCTGTGACAAACCAAATTTTCACCCGATTTAAAAATCACAATATCACCGGTTTTTAATCCTTCTGTCGAACACTTTTCAACCAATCCCACATCACCTTCTTTCAGCGTGGGATACATGCTGAAACCTTTCATACTGAAACTTATTGAATTGTTGTTTTCCAACAAAGTTTCGGCAAGGTCTAACAATTGGTTGTTGAGCGCATCGTCTTTCATCAGATTCCATGAGTATGGATGCAATCGATTACAGTTGCATCCGGAACAAAACCTAAATCAAATACAGGTATTTTGGTACACATTGCACTGAAAAATTCGAGGTGATTATTAATCAGATTTTTTTCGAAATTATTCTGTATGCAAAATGCCATAACACGTGAAACAGCGATTGCACCCGTCAATTTTTTTAATCTGTTTTCGGGAAAATGACTGATCAGATAAATGGCATGCAGAGGCGCTTTTTTCGGTATATCCTGATAAAACATGGGCGTATTGTAAGCAAAATAGCCTTCTCTTGTTTTGCGGATAATAATCCGGTCATCATTGACAATCAGGTTTCCGGCATCAGCCCATATTTTCGACATCGTACTTTTTCCATTACCCGAGAAGCCCGTAAACATTCGACCCGTTTGTCCATCAAAAGTGCAGGAAGCATGCATCATCACAGCGCCGCATTTCTGGGCGAGATAATGCATCATGATCGGACCCATGGGATATTTTAAGGGCAAAGGTATATTTTCAGTATCAATTGGGTTATACACTTTCCAAATTGATAAATCTTCATTCAAATAAGCAATTTGTTGAATTTCATTTTTGTTTTGCTGATCGTACATAATGAATCCCAACGCTTTGTTCTTCATGTAAATACTGTAAAACTTCTGTTCAGAGTTTTCAGCTTCGAACACCAGTTGATAGTCTGCGAGTGGGTTTTCGGGAATTCCGGTGTAACAATATATGTCAACATCCGTCATCCTTTCATCCGTTTTGTTTACAAAAGGTAAATAACCCGATTCGAGCTCAACAGGAGATTCAGCATGTATTTTTACCGAAAAATCTGCAATATTTAAATCAATGACGTCCTGCATTTTTTCAGATTTTCTATATATTTAGTTTTGCAACTAATTGATTAAGAAATAATTCTATGTCTTTTCGGGCTGTGTCGGGGTCAATTGAGAATTCGTTGGTAACAGCTTGCTCTAACTCTTCAACAGTAGTTGTTTCTGTAATATTTTCCCAGATAAATTTGCCGGTTTCGTTCATTGTGAACATTTCGTTCATCTTCGCCACGTTTCCGGTCAAAGGAACCAGAATCAGTTCATCGCCGATTTCACGTACCACAAATCTGGCTTTGTTATTGTAAATTCTTTTTAAATCCATAAAGTTTTTTTATTTGTCACAAAGATAATTATTTAAGTTAAATGAAAAAAATTCCGTCTTTGCTCTTTGCACCGATAGCTATCGGGGTTGTTCTTTGTTCTATTTCTACGAATTCAAATACCTCGAAGGCGAGCAACCAAATTGCGCTTTGAAACATTTACTAAAGTAAAACGGATCGTTAATTCCCACCATATAAGACACTTCCGATACATTATATTTATATGTTTTAAGTAGCTCTGCCGCTTTTTTCATGCGTCGCACCCGAATAAATTCATTGGGAGTATAACCGGTGAGGTATTTTACTTTTTTGAAAAACAATGTACGACCGGTATTCATCATTTGAGCAAAATCATCCACCGAAAATTCAGGATTAGTCATGTTTTGTTCCAATAATTTTTCAACTTCTTTCAGAAAATAATTGTCTTTATCCGGTAATTCAAGAATCGGATCTTCTTCAACTACATTTTCAGAAGTTTCGATGACGGCGTAATGTTTGTGAAGCAATTCGCGCTTTTCAATCAGTTTGTTAATCTGAAGCATTAAATGTTTCATACTGAATGGCTTACTGATATAGGCATCGGCGCCGGCTGCAATACTTTCGATCGGCAATTCGTCGGGAACATAGGCCGTAAGCAAAACCACCGGAATATGACAGGTGGCGAAATCATCTTTCAGCTTTTTGGTAAGTTCAAAACCATTCAGTCCGGGCATCATAACGTCGCAAATAATCAGATCAGGATCATCTTCCATGCTTCGTTTTATTCCTTCGTTACCATCCGGTGCTGTAATTACTTCAAAATAAGGACTTAATTGATTTTTAAGAAAATCGCGGATATCATCATTATCATCAATAACTAATATTTTGTAATTTTTACCGGCAAGAGGAATATTCGGCAATAAGTGAAGTAAAGCTCCATTTTCGACCGGTTCGATAAATTCGGAAATGTTGTACACTTTATTTTTGTTTTCGCCGGCAACCACAACTTGCTCATTTACAAAATCATCCTTATCGTAAACATTACTATTCAACGAAAAATTGACTGTAAAAACAGAACCCCCGCCTTCATTTTCGTTAAAATGTACATTTCCTTTGTGTAATGCAGTAAATTCATTTACCAACGAAAGTCCGATTCCGGTACCTGATTCAGAAAAATTAATTTGCATAAAACGACTGAACAGCAGGTTTTGCTTTTCTTTGGGAATGCCAATGCCGTTATCGGTAACCGAAATTCGTAAAAGCTCTGCCGCATCATCAGCTTCGGCAATGATCGAAATTTTTCCACCCCGATGTGTAAATTTGAATGCATTCGAAAGTAGGTTAAATACAATTTTATCCACTTTGTTTTTATCAAAATAAACCGGAATATTCTCACGCGATGGTAAAAATTGATATTCGATATTCATTTTTTCGGCTACATTGGCAAAACTAAGGTAAATTTCGCGGATAAAATCTACCGCATTAACCCGTTGTAAATTAAGTTTTTGCTTGTTATTTTGCAACTTGCGGAATTCGAGCAATTGTTCGATAAGCCGCAGCAGATGCGAAGTGTTTTTATCCAGGTCGTTTACCACATGTTGCAGCGGTTCCGACATTTTGTTTTTAAGGCCGTAAAGTGTATCCACGCCACCTTTAATAAGTGTAAGCGGTGTACGAAATTCGTGACTGATATTGGTGAAAAACCGCAGTTTATAATCGGTAAGCTGACGTTCTACTTTTACAGCATTATCGAGTAAGTAGAATTTCAGAATCAGTTTATATGCAAAATACAAAGCAGCTCCCAAAAGTATGAGATACAGCAAATAAGCCCAGAATGAGAGCCAAAAAGGCGGACGAATTACAATTTCGAGAACAGTTTCGTTGTTGTCCCATTCGCCCA